>JAUVRU010000144.1 GCA_030597485.1 Anaerolineae bacterium | reverse complement strand
TCATGACCGACCACAACTTCATCCTGATTGAGAAGATGGAGGAGATAGGCCGCGCGCATGAGGCCACTGTGGCCCAGGTAGCTATTGCCTGGATGCTGAACCAGCCGGTTGTCACCGCACCCATCATCGGGGCCAACGTGCCGGCCCAATTGACGGCGACGCTGGGTGGGCTCGAAGTGCAGCTAACCGATGATGAGACATATGCCCTCAGCCAGTTGAGTGAGTGGCGGGAATAGCATTCTGTGGCTACACTCAGGTATGTCATCCGTCTTGCGATTCCATCGCCACCCAAGATGGCATGCGTTGGGGTCAGGCTGCAAGCGTGACGCCTTGATTCTGACGATACCGACATGTGGCGTCACACAACAGGAGATCCCTATGTCCTCTGTCGTCAACGATGTGTGGATGGTCAGCCGAGCGATGGCGGGCCTGGCCGGGGTGGGCGGGGTGAAGGACGTGGCACGCCCGCTGTTGGCCGCCCTCGCCCACCGCGGAATCCGGGCGACGCTGGTGATGCCTCTCTATTCGTTGGTTGACCGCCAGCCGCTAACGGACACCGGCATCGAGCTGGCCTTCCCCATGAATCTCACCTATGAAGAGCGGATTGTCCACGCCCGCATCTACCGAACCGAACAGGTAGGCGCTTCCATATTCCTGGTGGATACGCCTTGTTATGCCGAAAAGGAAGGCATATATACCTATACCCAGAACGAGGCGGAGCGCGGCGGTGAGCCCGAGCTAACCGGTGACGGATACCTTGATTACTTCCAGATGAATGTGGTCCTGCAAAAGGCCACCCTGGAGCTCGTCCAGTCCCTGGATGCTCGCCCCGACCCGATCCATGGCCAGGACGCCCACACTGCCCTCATCCCGGCCATGATGCGGACCGTGCCCCGCTACCAAGCCTACTTCTCCGGGATCGGTGCCGGCATCACGGTTCACAACGCCGGACCCGGATATCATCAGGAAGTGTATGATGCCGAGTTCGCTCAGGCCGTCACCGAACTTCCGCAGGGGGTGCTTGACCAGGGATGGCACCGGGGCGGCATATATCCCTTCATCGTGGGTGGCCTGTATGCCGACTTCATCAACACTGTCAGCGAGAACTACGCCCGCGAGATTATGGAAGCCCCGGCAGAGGATGAGCAGACGGTCGGCATCGGCAGCGCGTTCCTGGAGCGGGGCATCGAATTGCTCGGCGTCACCAATGGCATCGACCCGGCCGAGTACGACCCCACCAATCCCACTGCTATGGGCATCGCGGCTGGGTACGATCCGCTGAGCGGCAACATGGCGGGCAAGCGTGAATGCCGGCGGGCCCTCATCGCGGAGATCAACCGGCGTCAATCTGCTGGTGTGCAGATGGAAGGTCGGTTGGATGACGCCCCCGGCCGGCCACTGGTCACTATGATCAGCCGGCTGACGGCTCAGAAGGGAGTGGATCGGTTTACCGGTGCTGTCCGCCAGTTGCTGGCAGGGGTGCCGAGTCAGTCGCCCCCTGACCCAGATGTCCTGTTCCTGGTGCTGGGTACCGGCGACCCAGGCTACCAGGAAGCACTGGTTCGCCTGGCGCGCGACCCACGTTTCGAGGGGCGCGTAGCGGTGGCCGTGGGCTACGGGCCGACACTGGCCCATCGCATCTATGCCGGCGGTGACTTTTTCGTCAACCCGGCCGCATTCGAGCCCTGTGGCCTGACCGACTACATGGCCCAGCTGATGGGCAATGTGCCCATCGTTCACCTGGTGGGCGGACTGGTGAAGGTCGAAGATGGGGTGACGGGGTACGGCTACACTCCCCACACCGCCGAGGCGCTGGCCGACACCTTGCGCCGGGCGATGATCACCTTTCGCCAGCATCCAGAACAGCACCAACGCATCATCCAGCAGGCCATCCGCAGGATACACGACCGGTACACATGGGATAAGGTGCTGCGACGAGGATATTTGCCGCTGTATGAGGCGGCGGTGAGGGTGAGCAGTAGACAGTAGGCAGTAGACAGTAGGCAGTAGACAGTAGTCAGTAAACAGTAGAGAGTATCAAGCGGCGGCCGCGCGGTTGTGGCTGATGGCTAACTGCTGACCGCTGACGGCTGATTGCCGACCGCTGATTGCTTTTTTTGGCTAATCCCTTTGATCCACTCCATCAGGCCCGGGGTGCCGGCGTGGCAGCTGGCTGTCTGCAGAGCCCGGGCTCGGCCTCGCCGCAGGAAGTAGCCTCTGCCAGGTAACTGCGATTTGCCGCCCACCGCCATCGACACCTGCAAACTGTATATGTTGAAAATGGACAGATTATCGCGATCGCCACTCCCTATCAGGAAGCCAGTTTGCCCCTCTTTGATTGCCAGGCTGAACCCATCATATACTGATGCAAACTTGCCAACCCCGCCAGTCACCAACGTGTAGAAGCCCAGGTTCTTGCCACGCTGCAGCAGGCCCAGCAGCGAGTCCTGGTTAGCATCGCTGGCGTGAACCAGGAACTGGTCCAAGTCGTCCGTTGCCAAGATCAGCGCTGGGTATTGGTTGACAAAGGATTGCTCGTCCATAATCCCACCAGCTGCCTCGCGGGCTGCCGCCAGCGCCTGGTGACGCTTTTCCAGCGCCTGGCCAATCTTGTCCACAATCTCCGTCAGGCTATCGTCGTCTTGCACGTACGCAGCTGTGTGGGGCAGTGATCGAAATGGCATGAGACGCTGATCACCCAGGCCCATCAGGTAGAACCTGACTCGATCTGGCGGAAAGCGCTCTGCCAGAGCCAACAACCAGGTGTGCAGCATGGTGGTCTTGCCACTGCCCGGAGGGCCGGTGATCAGGAAGTTGGGGCCAGCAGCCAAGTCGATCAACGCTGGCTCCAGCGTTTCGGCATCCAGCCCCAGGGGGCCGTCCAGTGGTGATTCGGGAAAAGAGACCCAGGTATCCGAGTCCGGCAACAGCTGGCTGAGAGGAATGACATCAGGAAGCACGTCGATCTCGGGCGCCGTGGTGCCGGTCCAGGCAGAGGCCATAGCCTTCATCAAATCCTTGAGAGCTGCGCTCCGCTCCGCCTCCGTGGCGCTTCGATCTGGCAGCGCCGTCTGGAACTCACGCGGAGGTTGCCCTTTAACCAATCCGCGACCGGGCACACCCACGGCCGGGACCAAACCGTCTGTGCGTCCCACGATGAAGGGATAGTCCGTTACGTCGGTGAGTTCAAGAGCCACTGCCTCACTGATATTGGTGCCCAACTGGTACGGCAGATTGACTGTACTGGTCGTGAGCACCAGGTGCACGCCCATACCGCCGCCTTCACGCGCTATGCGCGCAAGATTCTCCTCCAGATCTTCATAGGCATTGCGAAACTCGACGTAGTTGTCCAGGATCAGCACCAGGGCCGGAGGCGGGTCCGCCGCCTGGCTCCGATAGGCTGCGAGCGTGCCCACGCCTGCTTCGGACAGCAGCTGCTTACGCTCATCGAGCTGGCGCGACACCATACCGAAAAGCCGGTGCATACGCTCTGTCTCATCAGGCAGGATCACACCACCCACGTGGGGCAAGGATTCAAACTGTCCTAACAGCCGGGCTCCAAAATCCATCAGGTACAGATTCAGGTCCTGGGGAGAATGATCCAATGTGAGCGAGGTGATGAGAGTCTGCAGATAGGTGGTCTTACCCGACCCGGGAGCGCCGAAGATGGCCAGGTGTCCCTCACGTCCTAGCGGTAGTCTTAC
Organism: Anaerolineae bacterium; assembly: GCA_030597485.1. GTDB lineage: Bacteria > Chloroflexota > Anaerolineae > 4572-78 > NAK82 > JAUVRU01. The sequence continues at coordinate 2,475 of JAUVRU010000144.1, read as the reverse complement.
AGGCGACTGGGACTGGCTGGCAGGGTCATCCAGCAGACCCACGACCGGAGTCAGCCACTCCGAGGTAGGTCTCCAACTTTGCCCATCCCATCCGTCAGTGTCCGAACGCACATCGTCGAGGACAACTGTTTCCGGCAGCGGTGGAAGACAGGGACCAGGTAGGGCGGAAATCCCCTCGCTCTCAGCCACATCGTTCAGGTAGGCGACTATCTCTTGCAGCTGGGTCTGGCCTTCCACAACAGCGCGCTTCACTTCAGCCCGGGGCCAGAGACGGCGGCGGGTGCCGTCCAACTCAACTTCAGCGATGGCGTTCTGGCCGACGCGGGTCCTGCCAGCCATGGGGTCATAGGAAGCTCCCCCCCAGGCCGCCTGGAAAGCCTCGAAAACCTCGTTCATGCCCACCTGGAAATAGGCGCGGCCGGGTCGGCGGATGGCGGCGGCGTCGGGGCGCTTGAGCACTTCCTGGCTATCCTCCGGCTGCTCCACCCGCAGGCAGAGCCGGAAGCGGGTGTTGCCCCAGATCTGGTCGTTCACCACGCCGGCCGGTTTCTGGGTGGCCAGGATCAGGTGCACGCCCAGGCTGCGTCCTACCCGCACGCCGCTGACCAGCTCGGCCATGAAATCGGGCTGGTTCTGAATCAGCTCGGCGAACTCGTCGGCGATGATGGCCAGGTGGGGCAACGGCTCGGATATCTCCCCTCTTCGGTAAAGGCGTTGATAGTCGTCAATGTGGTTGACGCCCACCTCGTCGAACATCCGCTGTCGCCGCAGGTATTCGCTGCGCAGACCGATCAGGGCCCGGGTGGCCAGGTTGCCCTCCAGGTTGGTGATGATGCCGATCTGATGGGGCAGCTCGCGAAAGACGTTGGCCATGCCGCCACCCTTGTAGTCAATCAGCATGACAGCCACGTCATGAGGATGGAATCTGACGGCCAGCGAGGCAATGAAGGATTGCAGCAATTCGCTCTTGCCGGAACCGGTGGCACCCGCCATCAAGCCGTGGGGCCCGTGACCGCGTTCGTGCAGGTCCAGGTATAGAATCTCGCCCCCGGCCTGCACGCCGATGGGAACTGCCAGGGAACGGAAAGGCTCACTCTGGCGCCACGAATCGGCGACCGGCAACTCCTCGACGAAACCGGCGTCCAACAGGTCCAACAAGGTCACCACCTCCGGCAGCTCGGTGGCTGAGTCCAGGCTCTGCACTCGCAGCGGTGTCAGCGCCCGGGCCAGGGCCTCAGCGGTCGCCGTCGGACATCGGTCGGGAATGAAGTCTGTCTCCGAAAGCGGAGGACCAACCAGCGACAGGCGTCCATCGCCCGTTGTCAGGTTCACCACCGCGCTGCACTCTTTGGCCAGCCGCTCGGGTCGGTCGGCCAGGAGCAGGGTGTAAGCACCCAAAGATGGCCCCTGGGTCAGAAGAAGCTGGAGTAGCGGCCCTACACTTCCTGCCCCGGACCCAGCCCACACGGCCGGGGCAGCAAAGACAAAAACAAAGGCGGGAACAGGGGGAGGGGCATCAGTATTATGCCCGGCCTGCCGCTGGCGCAGCACCTCCTCCACCTCTGACAGTACCCGCCGGGCGGATTCTGGCGTGGCGGCCACGAAGCGACGGGTACGGTCGTCGCTCCAGGTGTGGGGCAACCAGCGGGTCCAGGCCCAGTCCGCCATCTCCGATTCGGGGAATGTCAGGACCAGCTTCAGCTCATTGGGGGCGTGGTGGGTGGTCAGCTGCAGCAGCAGGCAACGGGTTGCCTCCGCCGATAAGTAGCGGGGGCCGGCCAGGCCGGCCACACCCGCCTCGGCCAGAGGCAAGGTGATAGCCACATCCCGCACCAGGGCAAACTCGTCTGCGATGGCCTGCGCCTCGTAGAAGAGCGGATCTTGCTGCAGCACATCCCGGGGAGGCGGGGGAGGCTCGATGGTGAAGGATGGCGGCAGGTGCCCCAGCCCCAGGCGCAGGTCGAGGAAGTCTTCGTCCCCAGGTGCCCGCTCCCACAGGCGCCGATCCAGCCGCTCAGCCCGGGCCAGACATCCCGTGGGAGTTGGATTAGCTATCACACAGGCCCGTCGCTGTTCCTCGTCAAGGCGCATAAGTGTCTGACGACAACCGGCCAGGTATTGGCGGTAGCCCGCTTCCCGCTGTGCCACCGCCTCTTGGTACTTCCGGCGCGCGCTCCGATAGGTGAAATAGGATGCCACATAAGACAACAGCATGACAGGCGCGTACGCCAGCATGTAGATGGCACGTCCGCCGCCGATAACGAGCAGCATCACCCCCAACATGATCACCGTGCCCACCACCGGCAACAGGATGCTCAGCAATGAAAAGGAAGGCTGGGAGGGCGCAGCCGGCGGTTCCTGCACTTTGACTGTGTCCTGAGGCAGCGCAACGTATTCACGCGGCGCCCGCTGAAAGGCCGGCGGGCGGGCGTCTCTTGAGGCATCGGTGCCAGGCAGCTGCCATCCTGTCGCCCC
>JAUVRU010000543.1 GCA_030597485.1 Anaerolineae bacterium | reverse complement strand
GGTCGGCGTTCATCAGCCAGCATACCGGCCAGCCCGTGGGCATGCTGATTTCCGGCACCATCCGGGGCCGGCGGCTGCTGCTGGGCGCCCACCCGGTTGGCTCGATTGTGCACCTGGCCGAGTCGGCAACCGAGTTCCCCAGGATCAATGAGTATCGAGAGTAGGCTACAACGTAGAGAAAAGCCGTCAACGTTCATCTGATCACGTCACTCACCTGGTGCCGGTTGAGGGTATGCCCTTCTGGCATTCTTGCTCTCTACCGTCCCCGGCATTGATCGCCTCTCGAAGCTCGTCGGCTAGCGTCCGAACGTGCTCAATCGACTCGCCAGCGCATCGCACCAATGCGCTCCCGACGATGACGCCGTCGGCCAGCTCAGCTACGGCCCTGGCTTGTTCCCCCGACGCAATTCCAAAGCCAACGGCCAATGGTTTATGGGCCACAGCGCGCACCCGGGCCACAAAACCGGCCAAGCCTGGAGGCAACCCATCGCGGGCGCCAGTGACGCCAGTCAACGAAACCAGGTAGATGAATCCCTGCGACTTTTGGGCTACCAGCGCGATTCGCTCTGGCGAGCTGGTAGGGGCCAGCAGGTACACCAGGGCCAGGCCACGGTGTTGGCAGGCGGCTTCCAATTCGCCTGCCTCTTCGGGGGGCAGATCGGGCACGATGAAACCGTCCACGCCAGCGGCCGCGCTGTCGGCCACGAAGCACTCGACGCCATATGCCAGGACAGGATTGACGTAGCCCATCAGCAGGGCAGGTGTTTCCACGCCACGATCCCGCAACCTGGCGACCATCGTGATGCAATCGGCGGTGGTAACGCCCTGTTCCAGCGCCCGGTGAGTGGCGGTCTGGATGGTAGGGCCATCGGCCAGCGGGTCAGAAAAGGGCACTCCCAATTCCAGCAGGTCGGCGCCAGCGGTCACCAACGTTTGCACCACTTGAACGGATATGTCAGGCGTGGGGTAACCCAGCACCGCGTAGGGCATAAAGGCGGTCCGATGGGGCTGAAATGCATTGGCGATGCGTTCGATTCCGGTCATAGTTGGTGCTCCAGTATATGCCGCACGACCTGCGATTCCAACACAAGAGAAAGATGCGTCCAAAAGGCATTACTTGATGCGCACTGTGTTGTGTTTCTCACTATTCCGTCATCCCGTGATACCCAGATTCCTTAATCACCGTATCAAGGTCCTTATCCCCCCGACCTGATATGTTCACGATCACAATTGCATCTCGGGGCATGGTGGGGGCGCGTTTCACTACCTCGGCGATGGCGTGCGACGGCTCCAGGGCAGGTATGATACCCTCCAGTCTTGATAACAAGTGGAAGCTGGCCGGCGCCTCGTCGTCGGTCGCGTAGGTGTAGCTCACGCGCCCTTGGTCGTGCAGCAGGGCGTGTTCGGGACCCACCGATGGGTAATCGAGGCCGGCGCTGATGGAGTGAGTCTCCATGATCTGTCCATCCGCGTTTTGCAGCACATAGGAGCGGGTGCCGTGAAGCACCCCCACCTGCGCCCGTCGCGGGTCGGCGAAGCGGGCAGCGTGTCGGCCGCTGACGATGCTCTCGCCCCCCGCCTCCACGCCGACCATCTGCACCTGCTCGTCGGCCAGGAAGGGGTAGAACAGGCCAATCGCATTGGACCCGCCCCCTACGCAGGCAGTGAGCAGGTCAGGTAAGCGACCCTCCGCCTCCAGGATCTGTGCTCGAGTCTCGCGCCCTATGACGCTTTGAAAGTCGCGCACGAGGGTGGGGTAGGGATGAGGCCCCAACGCTGAGCCGAGCAGATAGTAAGTGGTCTCCACGTTCGTCACCCAGTCACGGATGGCTTCGTTGATGGCGTCTTTCAGAGTGCGACTGCCACTATCCACCGGCCGGACCTCGGCACCGAGCAGTTGCATGCGGAAGACATTGGGCTGCTGTCGGGCGATGTCTACTGTGCCCATGTAGACCACGCACTCCAGCCCCAGCAGGGCGCAGGCGGTGGCTGAACCGACGCCGTGTTGGCCGGCCCCCGTTTCGGCCACAATCCGTTGTTTACCCATCCGTCGGGCCAGCAACGCCTGGCCCAGCGCGTTATTGATTTTGTGCGCGCCTGAGTGAGCCAGGTCTTCGCGTTTGAGATAGATCCTGGCGCCTCCCAGGTGCTCGGTCAGCCGGGCGGCGAAACTCAGCGGCGTGGGCCGGCCCACGTAGGTCTTGAGCAGGCCTGCCAGTTCTGCCTCAAATGTGGGATCGGCCTGAGCTTGGGCATAAGTGGTTTCCACTTCGATCAAGGCGGGCATGAGCACTTCAGGCACGAACTGGCCGCCATAGGGACCGAACTTGCCGCGTGTGGCGGAATGGCTGCTGTAGGATGATAATGACATGACAACCTCACGACTGTGTTGCGACCTGCGCATCGCGTACTGCGGCCACGAAGGCACGCAGGGCGGCGTGGTTTTTTTGTCCTGGGAGTTCTTCGACGCCGCTGGCGACATCCACTCCCCAAGGATGCACGGTGTGCACTGCCTGGG
>JAUVRU010000483.1 GCA_030597485.1 Anaerolineae bacterium | reverse complement strand
CCGCTGCGCGGCAGCGCAGGGGCAGGCGAGCGGTAAAATCCTCGTTGTTTCAGGCGAGTCATTGATTGCCGCTCTGGCTACCTGCCAGTTCTGCATGGGACGCAGATTCCCACTGATTCTCGCAGCTGATAACACAAGAAAACTAGGAGAATCAGCGTGGGTCTGCGTTCATCCGCGTCCTGTTAGAACTGTATGACCAAAGCCCCCGTCCCGAAGGGCCCTGCCCAGGCCACCCTATGATGAAACCCCTTTCACTCACAGTCCTGCCCGGCCCGTTGGTAGATAACCTCCAGGTCGTGCCGTCTGTGGGCGTCCAGCACGTAGCCCTGCCCGGCGATATGTTTCCTGGCGATTTGCCGGGCCTGACCGATGATATCGGGGGAGCCTCTATCCTGCCACTGGCGCAGGGTGCTGTGATCGAACAGGTCGGGATACCAGGTTGCGGCACGGAAATTGCTGACGGTCGTGTCGTGATCCATGAAATTGCCCGGCGCGGGACCGACCTCTTCGATAGCCTTGATCGCCAATGTGTCGTCACTGAACTCAAACCCCTGGCAGACGTGCCGCACATGCTCCACGATCTCGCAGTCAATCACCGCCTGCCCGGCCGAGTAGATCTCGTCCACCGCCAGCAGGCCGGCATTGGTGAAAATGCGGGCTCCCATCATGGCCGCCGCCAGCGTGTGCGAAGCTTTTTCTGCCGCCGCCTGGGCATCGGGCAGCTTGGCGGTTGTCAGCAATGACTTGGCCACCAGCGGGATGCCGTAGTGAGCGTTCAGCTGCACCTGTATGAGGGTAGCCAGCAGATCCTCCGGCGAGCCGTAGACGAAGGCGGCGTGCTTCATGTCGAAGGGATAGGCGCGGATGCTGTCAATGACGCTGCAATAGATAGGAGCGCCGTCGGCCAAGAGGTGGATCAGGGTCAGCCCAGCCAGCAGCTCGGCCACGCTCTGCACGTAGGCCCCGGGCAAGAAAATAGGAGCGGTGGTGCCGGCCACCGGCATCGTGGCTATCCACAGGGGCAGGCCTCGCCCCATGAAGTGGTAGATGATCTCCAGCGAATCGGTGGTGGCAGTGAAGGGGCTGACGATCCACAAGCCCAGTGACAGAAACTGCTCGGCTGCCTGGGCCATTTCGTAGATGTACTCGGCTGCCTGGACCGTGGATATCGGGTTGGCGTCGAAGATGCCGCCGGGGCGCCGGTCGCTGTACTCCCAGGAGACCTTGTACATCGCCAGTTCCTGTAGGAGCGGTGGCAGGTCGAGAGGCCGCACCGGCGCTGAGCCGTACAGGCCCAACCCCTGCGCCAGCTTGGTCAGGTCCACCAGGTCCTGATACGTGGTGGGACGGATAGTCCCGTCATCCATGTCAATCACGTTCAACTCGTAAGCGCCGCTGATCAGGGCGAACTCGCGGTCGGTAAGAGATGGCGGGTACCACTGGGCTGCTACAGCTGCCTGCACCAGGTCCGGGCGAAAGCGCACCATCTCCCCCTCGATGGACACGCCGTCGAAGTCTGAGAGGTGGCACCGGGTCGGCCTGTGGGGAACACGCAGCCCCATGCGCTCGATCAGCCCCAGCGCCTCGTCGTGGATGCGCTCGACCTGCTCCTGGCTCAAGCCTCCCGTGACCTGATATGTTACCTGGGACATGGTTTCCTCCTCGTTGAAACTCTCCGTGGCCGGCTCCTGCGGTGACGGTCCGTGTCGATGTCCCATCATATCGCAAGTCTGACCAGGCGTCAACCGGTCGCGTTCACTCAAGTCCGAACGTGCCCACCAGCCCCAGCCGAGGGATGCTCGTGCGTCCACACTCACCGGGTTTGCCGCCAGATTCGCCCTCACAGATGCTGCTGCAGCCATCCTGCAATCGTCTCAGGTGAGGTGGGATTGTCGGGTCCGCCAGCCGCTTTCCAGGCATCGGCATCCGCGTCCAGCAGGCTGTAGACCCGGCCGGGCCATTGGCGGGCTGCGGATACGCCGTCGGGGGGAACAAGACGCCGCTCGCCGTCCACGACGTCGGCCAGCAGCAGCGGACGGGGCGCGACGGTGGCCATCAGCTGGGGCAGGTCAAAGTGATTCAGGACGTCGAACAGATAGGCGCTGGCGGGGAAACCGGGACGTTCCACGACCAGGGACTGATAGGATGCGGGTGCTTCCCACATCACTGTGGCCACCAGTCGCTCATCCAGACCAGCCGCGAACAGAGCCAGCAACCCGCCCATCCCCCGGCCCAGGCACCCGATGCGCCCCTTGTCTATCTGAACGCTGATGTAGATGCGTCGCCACAGGTAGTCAACAGCCCGCAACACGTCCCACACTCGCTGCCCCAACAGGGGACGGTCGGTCATCAGGGCATTGGTGGTAGCCTCGAAGTCGGTGGCGGCCGTTTCACCCACGCCGCGCACGTCGATGGCCAACACGGCCAGCCCGGCTGCCAACAGGGCTTCGGTGAGACCGTTGTCCAGCCCCACCTGCTTGCCCCATTCGTCCACATAGATGACGACCGGCACGTGGTCTTGCCACGCCGCTGGGGCCAGGAACATGGCCGGTATCTGGATGCCGGGCTCACTCTCGAACACAACCCGCTCGGCGAAGAGACCCTGGTGCAGCACCTGGTTGAAGACACGGTCTTCGATCTGCGACCGGGGAGGAAAAGGGCCCAGCACCGTTCGCACCCGGTCCAACAAGACGGTGCGTTGCCGGGACCAGGCATCTCTGTCAGCTGGAAAATCTTGGTCCGGCGGAAGCGACTCAGCCAGCTGGCGGGCCAGGGCAGTGACAGCCGGACCCGGCACTGGCGCTTTTCCCTGGGGGAAGCACCAGCCGGCGTTGTGACCCGAGAATTCATCCCGGCGGCGCAGAACAGGCAGGTCGGCCAGGTCGGGCGGTGCCATATAGGTAAGGGCCGGGTGGTAGGGCTCAGGGAAGTAGTCACAGTCGATTTCGGGCACCGGTG
>JAUVRU010000289.1 GCA_030597485.1 Anaerolineae bacterium | reverse complement strand
GACGGCTGCTCCGCTCCATGCGCCTTCTGCGCCATCCCCCACATCAAGGGGCCGGCTCGCAGCCGCCCCAGGAACATGATCCTGCGCGAAGCCCAGACGCTGGTCGTGCATGGCGCCCAGGAGATCATCCTCATCGCCCAGGACACCACCGCGTACGGGGCCGACCGGGGCGAGGCACACGGCCTTCCCGCGCTCATCGAAGACCTGCTGCATGCCACGCCCGGCCTGCGTTGGCTGAGGCTGATGTACACGTACCCCGGCCACGGCGATCAGCGGCTGATCGAGGTCATGGCCAGCCACTCACAGGTGTGCCATTACCTGGACATGCCACTTCAGCACGGCCACCCCGACACCCTGCGTCGTATGCACCGTCCCCACAACGTCGAGAGAATACTACGCTGGATCGAGTCCTTGCGGTCGGCCATGCCAGACATAACGTTGCGCACCACCTTGATCGTCGGGTATCCCGGTGAGACCGAGGCAGAGTTTCAGAGTTTGCTAGACTTCATGCGGACGGTCCAGTTTGACCGCGTGGGCATCTTCCCCTTCTCTCCCGAGCCAGGCACTGCTGCCTATGACCTGCCCCTCCAGGTACCGGACGAGGTGAAAGAGGCGCGCTATCAGCATGCCATGGAACAGCAGCAAGCCATCAGCCTGGCCAGGAACCAAGTGCAGATTGGCCGGACGCTGGAGGTGCTGGTGGAGGGCGTGGGCGACGGGGTGAGCGTGGCCCGTTCCTATCGAGACGCACCGGAGATCGATGGCTTCGTGCTGATTGAGGAAGCGCTGCCGGTCGATCAGATGTTGCCTGTCGTGGTGACCGGTGCCACTGTGTACGACCTGATAGCAGTCAGCAGCCAGCCATAGGCAGGCGAGTGGCAAGGGAAGAATCCAATAGAGCACGGGGGAGGTGGCTGAGCCTGCCTTTCCGACCTCTGGAATCTGGCCGCTTGCCGTTCAGTGCCGGAGATACGCCAGAGCTGACGCGGCTGACGTACTCAGGAGACCCAACCCATGGCCGAAAACGCCGAACGTGTACAGCTGGAACTGACCGCTATGGCGCACGGTGGGCCGGCACTAGGCCGCTACCAGGGACAGGTTTTCTTCGTGCCCTACACAATGCCGGGCGAAACGGCGCTGGTGCAGGTGGAAACCAGGAAAAAGGGTTGGGCCAGAGCGCGCCTGGTTGAAGTCCTGGAGCCCTCGCCTGACCGGGTGGTGCCTGGATGTCCCCATTTTGGGCCGGACGCCTGTGGGGGATGCCAATGGCAGCACATCCAATACGACGCCCAGCTGAGATACAAGGCCGACGTCGTGCGTGACCAGCTGGCCCGGCTGGCTGGGCTAGGTGACGTGGTGGTGCATCCCACCCGAGCTGTGGGCAAACCGTGGGGTTACCGCAACCACGTACAGCTGCACGCGGCGCCCGGGAGCGGTTTGGGCTACGTGGCCGCTGATGGCCGGGGGGTGTACCCCATCAGCCGATGCCCCATCATGCACCCGCTGGTGGCCGAGCTGTTCGAGGAACTCGACATTGAGATGGAGGAACTGGACCGGTTGGGGCTGCGAGCCGCCGTGCACACCAGCCAACAGATGCTGATCTTCGAGACGGCCAACGATGAGCCCTTCGAGCTGGCCGTGGACAGGCCGGTATCCTGCGTGTTGATGCAAAGCGACGGCACGCCGGTGATCCTGGTGGGACGCGATCACCTGGTGGAACGGGTGGGAGGGCACGACTATCGAATATCGGCCGGCAGCTTCTTCCAGGTGAACACCGCTGGCGCGGAGGCTCTCGTCCAGGCGGTAACCGATTACATCTCACCCCGCCCGCACCAGACGTTGCTGGACCTGTATGCCGGGGTGGGCGTGTTTAGTCTGGCGCTGGCCGGGCGGGTGGGCCAGGTGCTGGCCGTGGAAGACCACCCCATGGCCGTGGCCGACGCTCACCTCAACGTCCAGGCAGCCGGTCTGGACAACGTCCAGGTGCTCGCCGGTGATGCAGCCGAAACGCTGAACACCCTCGACCAGCCCATTCACCTGGCCATCGCCGACCCCCCTCGCTCCGGCTGTGGTATTGACGTGGTGACCGGTCTGGCAGCCTTGAAAGTAGAGCGGTTGGTCTACGTGGCGTGCGACCCGGCCGCACTGGCCCGGGACGCGAAGGCGCTGACAGCCGCTGGCTACCACCTGGCCGAGGTTCAACCCCTCGACTTGTTTCCCCAGACATATCACATCGAAAGCGTGGCCCTGTTTGTGAAGGGGTAAGCCGATGCGCCCCACGGCGGAACGGCGACGAGGAGCGGACTGTTGACAGGATCTATCGCCCGTGATAGACTTGTCTCACCGTTTTCCGCACCGGGTCTGTCAAAATCCTTCAGGCACCGCCAGCGGGAGGCTTCCACCCCAATGCCGATTGACTATTTGCCGATTCTTATCCTTCTGATCCTGGCCGGACTCTTCGCCGTGATTGCTTTGGCAGTTCCTACCCTGTTGGGGCCGCGCCTGCCCAGCGCCATCAAACTGGAGACCTACGAATCCGGCAAAGTGCCCTACGGCGACGCCCGGCGCAAGATGCCCATCCACTACTACAAAGTGGCCATGTTGTTCATCATCTTCGACCTGGAGGTGGTGTTCCTTTACCCCTGGGCCGTCGTGATGCGCCAGCTCAAGCTCTTCGGCCTGATCGAGATGGGAGTCTTTCTTGTGCTCTTGGTGATTGGTTATGTGTACGAGTGGAAAAAGGGCGGCTTCGAACTGGAGGAGGCAGGGAAGTGATGCACCACATCGACACAACCAGCAAGGCCGGCACATTCGACGTCCTGCTCACGACGGTTGAACAGGTGGTCAACTGGGGCAGGAAGTACTCGATGTGGCCCATGACATTCGGCTTGGCATGTTGTGCCATAGAGATGATGGCCTCTGGTGCCTCACGTTTCGACATCTCGCGGTTTGGCGCCGAGGTCTTTCGCGGCTCTCCCCGCCAGGCAGATTTGCTGATCGTGTCCGGGCGGGTGAGCAACAAGATGGCGCCAGTGGTGAAACGGTTGCATGAGCAGATGCTCTATCCCAAGTGGGTCATTGCTATGGGCGACTGCGCATCAGTGGGCGGCCCGTTCAACAACTACGCCATTGTCCAGGGAGTGGACAAGCTGGTTCCGGTGGACGTGTACGTGCCCGGCTGCCCCCCTCGTCCTGAGGCGCTCCTTCATGCCATCACGCTGCTTCAGGAGAAGATTCAGAAACATGAAAAGCTGGGTGAACGTCGGTAGTGCCCTGACTGCACAGGGAAGGTGTGGATGAATCAGTTCACGACCGAGAAGATCAGGACCCAGTTCCCTGATGCGATGCGGGACGTAACGGAGTTTCGCAGCGATATCGCCGTTACCCTTGATCGTGAGAGACTGCTGGATGTGGCTGGCTTTCTCCGCGATGCCCCCGACCTGAAGTACGACCTGCTGCTCGACCTGACCAGCGTGGATCGTCTTAGCCAGGGTGTTGAACCCCGTTTCGCCACGGTCTATCAGCTGTACTCCATCCCTCGCAATCACAGTATTCGCCTGATTGTGCCCCTGCCCTGGGCCGACAGGAGCGCCATGCCGCAGTGCCCCAGTGTCACCGGCATCTGGCCTACTGCCAATTGGCATGAGCGGGAAGTTTATGACTTGATGGGTATCGAATTCACTGACCATCCTTGGCTGCGGCGCATTTTGATGCCGGACAACTGGGTGGGCCACCCCTTGCGCAAGGACTATCCGCTGGGTGGAGAGCCGGTCAACTTCTCCGATGATCGGGACAACCCACGTTTTGCCCATCAGGGACACCAGATCATGGAAGGCCTGTCCTTTCCCAGCCCACTGCCGGAGGAGGTGGACACCGAGAGACATCTGGTCCTCAACATGGGTCCCCAACACCCGGCTACGCACGGCGTCCTGCGACTGGCGGTGGAGTTGGACGGCGAACGCGTCATCAGTGTCAATCCCGAGGTGGGCTATCTTCATTCTGGCTTTGAGAAGACGGGCGAAAACAAACGTTACGAGAAGTTCATCCCGTACACCGACCGGATGGACTACCTGGCGGCCATGAACAACAACTTGGCCTACGTGCTCGCGGTGGAGAAGCTGCTGGGAGTGGAGGTGCCTCCTCGGGCCCAATACATACGGGTCATCCTGG
>JAUVRU010000507.1 GCA_030597485.1 Anaerolineae bacterium | reverse complement strand
GAGCACCTCCATGGGGAGGCCGTCCGTGCCGGTCATGGTCACGGTACGCGAGTTGGGCCCGGGTGTGGCATAGAGGGTGCCGGTGGTCGGTGTGTAGTCGGAGGTGAGCCGCCAGCTCATCTGGGTCTGGCTCAGGTCGCTGGAGTCCACGCTCAGCTCGCGCAGGATGGGCGGATTGGCCGGGCCCAGGACCGTCACGTAGTATTCTGTCTCATCCAGATCCCCGCTCAGTTGCACCCCCCACTCGCCGGCCTCGGCCTGGTCCACCCCGTACTCCGTGTGGTAGCGGGTGAGGTAGGATTCATCCACCGTTTGCAGCCATGCCACGGGGTAGCCGTCCACCGGCAAGTCGGCGGTGATGAACGTATAGATCCGGCCGGCCTCAAGGCTCAGGCTCTGGCTGGGGCTCAGCAGGTTGCCGCTGGTGGGGTGTTTGATTTCAAACGTGTGCTCACCGGCCGGTACTTCCGGATAGCTGCCTACACCGAGGTAAGGCACGTTGTCGAATACCTCCGTGCCCCCGATGAGTACATCCAGCGGGCTATTGTCGGCGCTGCCGTTCAGGAAGCGGACGCGAGCGTGTCCCAGGGCCTCCGGCATGCGATTGTCGTCGGACAGTACCATGGCCTCGGGGGAGGCCCCGCCAACGGCCAGCAGCGTGTAATCCTGGCCCGGGGCCGCGTCCACCACCGCCGTCAGAGTTGGCTGGGTGGGCTCGGCCGGCACGATTTCAAGCGTATGCAAACCGGGGTTGAGGCCCACGTATTCGATCTGCGAAGGGTCAGTGAAGACAACGCTGGCAAAGATGGTGACCCCATCCAGCGTCACATCCACTTGCTCCAGACTGGGCGAGGCAGACACAAAGCGCAGGCGGGCCTGTCCATCGCCGGGTTCTGGCTCGCGGCCCAGCCCATAGAAGGTCTCCTGCCGGTAATGAACGGTGTAACTGGGATTGGCCTGGTAGTTTTCCGGCGTGATCTCGTCCCCGTTGGGGGCGATGAGGGAAACCTCCAGCGGGCCATCGGCGCCCACGACAAAACTGACGTCGCTCTGAGTGATAGCGTGGGTTCGCGTCACGGTGCCTGACGCTCCGAGCGCCTGGCCGCTGCCGAAGACTATGGGGGTCTTGATGATCACCTGGTTGTCGGCGGGGAAGATGAAACGACCGTCCACGACCGACGCCGTTCCTAGCATGCCGCTTCGCTGGGCTGCGCTCCTGATGCTTTGCACTTCGTCGCTGGTGCAAAGGTGATCCTGGCTCACGTCGCCAAAGTCCAGGTGGCCGGTGTGGTCGACGTAGAAGCCAATGGTGAAGCCTTCGAAACCTACATAGCCTTTGACACCCCAAGCTTCATTGCTGAACTCACCTATATCACAACCCACCGTCGGCGACCAGATCGAGAAGGGCGGGATACACAGTTCGAGGACGCAGATCCAGCGGCAGTGGCATGGGTACCAAATGAACCATGATCTACACCAATCGCAAGCCGGGTATGCCACGATGCAGCCCGCATCGACCCATCCGCATTTGTCCACCCCCACCCGGATGGAACCTGAGCCGGTGAAGTGGAATGCACCATCGCTGGTCCAGGCGTGGATCTCCACGCTGCCCTCAAGGATAAAGGTCGTGATGCTCAGGCTGGCCCTGAAGCTAGTGGCAGGGAGGGAAGCAGAGGCGTTGGCCAGCTCGAAGCGGAGCACTTTCAGCGTGACCTCCAGACCCAACTCGAAGGAGGGGTTGATGTTCACCCAGCTTGTCCCCTCCAATTCGATGATCGGCACGCCTCCCAGGTCCTTCACGGATGCGATGGTCACACTCAGCTGGACGGATTCCTCGTTAGGGCGCAGGTTCACGACGCCCTCCACGCCGGTCAAGGCGAAGCCGGTGGAGGCGATGGGAATGCCCACGCTGCACTGCATGCCGACTGTTATCTCGCTGAGGCTCACGCCCTGGGCCGATATGCTATCCGGCGTACGCTGGGTTTTCAGCATCATGGCGGCCTGTCCATCTTGGCCGGCAAATATGGTCACTTCGACCAGGATGGAACACTCCTGGTCCTTCTTTCCGATGTTGGGGATGGTGAACTCGCCGCCGGCCATGATCTCATAGCCACCCGCCACAGGCGTCAGCGCGCCCTTCAGGACGAGGGCAAAGCCGGCTTGAGTCTTGATCTCGGGCAGGCTGAACTCAGCCACGCCAAACTTGAGGCCTGAACCGTCGATGATGACCGGGTTGGGGAGGGGGGCGCTCAGCCCGCCCCATTCTTCGGGGATACCCAGTGCGGGGCTGCCGATGCTCAGCTGGAGCCGGCCCAGGTAGTATTTGATGTCCACGTCCGCTGCCTTGAGAGTCAGTCCGGCCAGGTTCAAGTCGAAGTCCTGGATGGAACCCCCTTCGCCGACGGTCAGCAGTTGGTTTCTATCGTTCACCCGGCCTTCAAAGGCGAGGTCGGCGAAGTCATTGCCGCCCGGCAGCGTGATCTGCAGGAGCCCGGTCACGGCGCAGCCGCTGTAGGATACGTCGGTGGCGTGTACTGAGGTCAGGGTTACGTGGGTGTCACTTGTGTCGATCAGGTGGATGGTTTCAGCAGAACACTTGCCGGGTGGACCCAGCGGCGGGTCCTCCAAGGGGTTATCGATGACGTCGATGCGGAAGGGCTTCTCAAAGATGCCGCCGCTACCGTCATCGGCTTGGACCCGGATGCTGTGCGAAGGCTTCGCCTCGAAGTCTAGGATGGCTGCTGTCTCGAGACTGTTTCCGTTGATGGCGAACAGGTCGTTGTCGTCACTCCCCGTGCCATCAACCAGGCCGTAGAAAAAGGTGGCGCCG
>JAUVRU010000440.1 GCA_030597485.1 Anaerolineae bacterium | reverse complement strand
GGATTCATCCAATGCCATATTGGCCGCACCGGCAGCCGGCGGCGTGATCAGAAACCGCCAGGTCGCCAACGGATACGAAGTTGTCATCGCTGATCAATTATACCACACCATTGTTGCCAGTCAATCAGGAATCGGTCCAGATTCTCCTTGCGCAAAACGCGCATGGGTGGTAAACTGATACGCGACGCTGTGGTGACCCTTTCCTATCTCGCTTCCACGGAGCTATCATGGCAACTGAGGCCCTGTACCGCAAATGGCGCCCGCGCACTTTCGACGAAGTCATCGGGCAAGACCATGTAACGCGCACCTTACGAAACGCACTGGCAGCCGACCGAGTCGCGCATGCTTACCTTTTCGCCGGTCCGCGGGGCACAGGCAAGACGACCACAGCGCGTCTGCTGGCCAAAGCAGTCAATTGCTTGGGGGAAGGTGACAGGAAGCCCTGTGGCGAATGTCGCATCTGTCGGGCAGTAGAAGAGAATCGGCTCATTGACATGATAGAGATTGACGCGGCCAGCAATCGGGGCATTGACGAGATTCGTGACCTGCGTGAGAAGGTCGGATTTCGGCCAGGCGAAGCCCGCGTCAAGTTCTACATCATCGACGAGGTTCATATGCTCACCGATCCAGCGTTCAACGCGCTTCTCAAGACGCTGGAAGAGCCTCCTCCCCATGTCATCTTCGTGCTGGCCACAACCGAGCCACACAAGATCCCTGCAACTATCATTTCCCGCTGCCAGCGCTTCGACTTTCGGCGCATTCCCGTGTCAGATATGACTCTCTGGCTGGCGCATATCGCCGAGAAAGAGAACCTGAACATCGAGCCACCAGCACTAGAGTACATTGCACAACAAGGTAGCGGCAGTCTTCGTGATGCCATCAGTCTCCTTGATCAAATCACAGCGTACAGCAGCGACACCATCACCCTCGCACATGTGCAGGCCATGCTGGGTGCCGTTGCTTCACAATCGGTGGTGGGCCTGGTCGATTGCATGATCCATGGACAAGTGTCCGAAGGCCTTGAACTGATCAACCGCTCGATTGGGGACGGCGCCGAGCCGCGCCAGTTTACCCGCGACGTCGTTGAGCACCTGCGTGGGTTATTGCTGCTAAAGATGGGCGACGGCGCAGGTCTGTTGCGAGCCAGCGTAACCGATGAAGATCTGAAGTGTATGCAGGGTCAGGCGGCACGACTCAGCCCCCGCTGGCTATTGCGGGCCACCCGCCTTTTCAACACGGCAGCATACGAGATGAAGACCGGCTTCCTGCCCCAACTCCCGCTCGAACTGGCGTTCGTGGAATCCTCGGTGGATGAAATGACGGTGGAAGTGACACCAGCTGCGGCGACTGCAACCCACACCCAGTCTCCCGAACGAGCGCAAGCCGGGCGATCCGGCATTGAAGCGGCCACGCTACCCCAGCCGACACCACCTCGGGCCGCGGTGTTGACTGAGTCCCCAACTTCATATGACACCCCGCTAGCTGCCCCAGATGCAGTCGGTGAGATTTCTCTCGAAATGCTGGAAAGCAACTGGCGAACGATACTAGCCGATCTGCGGCAGGTGGACAGCATGACACAAGGCCTTATGAACTCCGTAAAGCTGGTTGGTGTTGATGGGAACACCGTGATCGTTGAGGCACCATCCGAGCTGCTTAAGGGACGTATTGAACAGCCACGCGTCAGATCCCATGCCGAACCCTGCATCAGCCAGGCAATCGGCACGCCGGTCAGACTCCGTTGCCTGGCCAAGGGAGAGTACCGATCCGGCACACAATCTTCGCCCTCTCCAGCACCGGCAGGTGAAACAACTCAGCACCATAGTCAGGAGCATCCTCAACCGGCGCCAGATTCAAATGCCGAGGAAGTGACCACAACTCCAGACAATTCGGGTTTACAGGATGATCCACTCCTCCAAGAGGGATTGAATCTTGGGGGAGTAATCAGAGAAACTGAAACATGACTCAGAAGTGGGCACCACAGGAGGTGATGGATGGCGAAGGGTAAAGGAAAGGGGGCACGTTTGTCCCAAGGATCAGCCGGCGGCATGGCTGGACAGCTGCAAAAGCTGCAACAAGACATGATGGCCACCCAGGAAGCGTTGGGGGACGAAGTTGTGGAGGTAACAGCTGGTGGTGGCGCGATCACAATAGTCATGACAGGACACCAGCGAGTCCAGTCCCTCACGATCGACCCGGAAGCGGTGGATCCTGACGACGTTGAGATGCTGCAAGACCTCATCGTGGCGGCGGTCAACGAATCCATCGAGAAGTCGCAAGGTTTGGCGGCGGAACGCATGGGTGGACTGACAGCAGGGCTGGGAATACCCGGCCCGTTATGAGGATTTGAGGGTAGCGTGTCAGTGCATCTTCTGGTTGAGCCGGTCGCAACACTCATAGATGAATTCTCACGTCTGCCCGGCATCGGGCCCAAATCCTCAGCACGGCTTGTGTTTCACCTGCTGCGAGCACCGGAGGAGCAGGCCCGGTCGTTGGCCGAGGCGTTGCGTGACCTGCGGGAGCGTACCACCTTTTGCAGCATTTGCTTCAACATCACGGAGGGCGACCCGTGCGCCATATGCACCGACGACGGGCGTGACCGTTCCCTTATTTGCCTGGTGGAGGAACCGCTGGACGCCGTTGCCATCGAGCGCACTGGTGAGTATCACGGGCTTTATCACGTCCTGCACGGCACACTGTCACCTGTGGAAGGCATCGGCCCCGACGATCTGCATATTGCAGACCTGTTGCCCCGCCTGAGTGCAGACCCGCCCGTACAGGAGGTGATCATCGCCACCAACCCGAATATGGAAGGCGAAGCAACGTCTATGTACATTGCCCGCCAGCTGGAAGACAGGAGCCTTCGCGTGACTCGCCTGGCCCGAGGCCTGCCCGTGGGTGGCGACCTCGAGTATGCTGACCAGATAACCCTGGGTCGCGCACTGGCCGGCCGCCAGGCGATGGAATAGCGCGCTATATGTCAACAACAGCTTTGCATTTCCATTGTGACTGAGGTAAACTAACCTGAAATGGAGAACTCTGGACGGGCAAGAGCGTTAGAAACAACTCTCCTCAACCTCCGCAAGCGATTTGGCGATGGGGCCATCATGAAGTTGGGAGAGAGCACCCATCTGCAGATAGAGAGCATCCCTACCGGCTCTCTTTCGCTGGACATTGCCTTGGGGATAGGCGGTATTCCTCGAGGCCGGGTGATTGAGATCTACGGACCGGAGT
>JAUVRU010000509.1 GCA_030597485.1 Anaerolineae bacterium | reverse complement strand
GGCACGGTCAAATGGATCTACTTTGAGGGCGGGGAGCCCTTCCTGTACTATGCGGTCATGCTCAGGGGGGTGCGAGAGGCCGTAGCTCTGGGCTTTCAAGTCGGCATTGTTTCCAACAGCTACTGGGCCACGGAGATCGAGGACGCCACCGAGTGGCTGAGACCCATGACCGGATTGATCCAGGACCTGTCGGTGAGCGCTGATGCGTACCACGGGAGTGAGGAGTCCAACCAGCTGGCCGGGAATGTCCGGGCGGCGGCGGAGTCGCTGGGCATGCCGGTGGACGCTATTAGCATTGCCCAACCGCAGGCAGACAGCGCGTCATCGAGCGGCCAGCTGCCGCCAGGCGAGTCGGAGGTCATGTACCGGGGGCGGGCTGTAGAACAGCTTGCCGCTCAGGCCACTTCCCAACCATGGCAGGAGTTCACCGAATGCCCACACGAAGACCTGCGCCAGCCGGGCCGTCTGCACGTGGACCCGTTCGGAAACTTGCACATCTGCCAGGGTATCTCGGTGGGCAACCTATTTCAGACGCCATTGAGGGACATCTGCGCCGCGTACGATCCCGATTCGTTTCCCGTCGTAGGCCCTCTGCTTGAGGGGGGTCCGGCGGAGTTGGTGCGACGCTACGGATTGTCCCATGAGGAGGGTTATGCCGACGCGTGCCATCTGTGCTACCAGGCTCGCTGTGCCCTCCGCCAGCGCTTCCCCCAGGTTCTGCTGCCCGATCAGATGTACGGGGTGTTTGGATGAGGGCGATATCACAATTATGAGCACCGCAGCCTCAGAGGCCGGCCCCGCTGAGCGGGGCTGGCTGGCCGGAATCACCCAGGCGACTCCTATCGTGCTGGTTTACCTTCCCATCGGGCTGGCGTTCGGCGTCCTGGCTCAAGAGGCAGGCCTGTCGCCGCTCAACACGCTGATGATGTCGCGGATCGTCTACGCGGGTTCGTCCCAGCTGGTCGCGGTGGGTCTTTTTGCCGCCGGAGTGCCGGCCCTGTCGATTGTCTTCACCACCTTCATAGTGAACCTGCGCCATATGCTCATGTCGGCAGCCCTCTCACCGTTTCTTCAGCGGTGGCGCAAACTGGAGCTGGCCGCTTTCGCGTATCAGCTGACGGACGAGACCTTTGCCGTCCACTCGGCGCGCTTTGCCTCTCACCCGCCGGTGAAAGCTTCGGTGTTTGCGACCAACGTGACCTCGCAGCTGGCCTGGTTGGTGGGAACCTGGCTGGGCATCATTGTGGGCCAGTTGATCACCGACGTGCGGCTTCTGGGGCTCGACTATGCGCTGCCCGCCATGTTCATCGCGCTGTTGGTGGTGCAGGTGAAGGACTACGTTCAAATCATCGTTGCCCTGCTGTCGGGTATGCTGGCCGTTGGGCTGCTGCTCCTTGGGGTGACGCAATGGTATGTGATGATCGCCACGCTGGTGGCGGCGACGGCAGGACTGGTGTTTGAGAGATGGATCAACGACTCATCTTCCTGACGATAGTCGGCATGGCGGCAGTAACCTACGTGCCCCGGGTGCTGCCGGTATGGTTTCTTTCGTCCCGATCGCTCCCGGAGCCGGTGGTGGCCTGGCTGCGTTTCGTGCCGGTGGCCGTGTTGGCAGCCATGCTGTTGCCCTCGCTGGTCGTCCAGGACAATCGCGTGGTCCTTGGCCTGGACAACCTCTTCTTCTGGGCGGCCATCCCCACCTTTCTGGTGGCGTGGAAGGGACGGAGTCTCGTCGGTTCGGTGTTGGTGGGCATGATCGTGGTGGCGGTGGCCAGAGCCGTAATGTGAACGCCGGGTTGCTGAGTCTTTTCCTGGCGTCTTTGCATCTTTGCGCCCTTGCGTACTCTTCCCAATTCTGGTGCCGGCTTGCTTGTCTGGGGCCACGTTCGCTGTTGGTGGCACGTGATTACGCCAGCAGGACAGCACAGGCAAAGGTGAGCAAAATACCGAACCCCTTGATGGGTTCCAGCCTGTCGGTGCCAACTATCAGGGCAGCCAGGTACAGCAGGATGATGCGCAGGTTGTCAATGGCAGCAGGATAGGCCAGGTTGGGAGCCGCCGCCAGGGATGAGAAAAAGGCGGCATTGCCAATGGTGGACAAGGCGATGGTGGCTACCAGGGTGAGGTGGTCTCTGGTGGGCTTCAGGCTTTGCCCGTTGTGAACGGACGAGCCGACGTACATCAACCCAGCCAGCAGCATCAATATGGAGGTGGCAGCTCGAACGTCAAACCCTGTCATCGCCAGCGCCTTGGCGCATACGAACAGCAGCGTGAAGGAGACAGATGAGAGCAGGGTCCACAGTACCCACGGGGTTTGCTTGCTTGCCCTGTCTTGTCTCCGGAGTCCGACCACCAGGATGGCCCCCATAGCAGTGCCGGCCACGTAGATCAGTTTCACCGGCTCAAACAGGGCGCCGAACAGCCACAACGACACGACATAGGCGAAGATGAGACGAACGCTGCCCACGGCACTGACGTAGCCGATGTTCGGCTGTATCTTTATGGCGGCGTTCACAGCGTGCATCCCCATCCAGCTGGCGAAGGCGGCGATACACAGAAGCAGGCCATCCTCCAACGGCAGGTGTTCTGTGGGCCTGATGAAGACAATCCCGATCAGCGTTCCAGCGCCTATCCACAGGTATGCCATGAACACAGATATGGGATACGACTTCTGGAGCCTTTGCATGCCCAGCATCTGGGCGGTGTAAGCAATCGCTGCGGTGAGAGCGTAGAGGGACCAGGTCATTGGGGAAATCCGTCAATATCGTCGAGAAACGGATCGCACGTCACTGGCTTCGTCCAGGGG
>JAUVRU010000282.1 GCA_030597485.1 Anaerolineae bacterium | reverse complement strand
CCGGGACGTGATCCGGCGGACAAAGGCGCTGCGTGACGTACAAGACACTTATCGTGCCCGCCTGGCGCATTCTAGCCATGGCGAGGGACAACCCCGTTCGCTGGCGCCGACGCGGAAGTTGGTGGATATGTTGTTTGACACCCCCATCCTGACCGTTGCCGGGGTGCAGGATGTGTTGGAAATGAGCTTGCCGAACGCGCAGCGCACTGTGCAACATCTGGTGGATGCTGGAATCCTGACGCCCTATTCGATGACAGAAGGGATATCCGGGCAAGGTGGCGATTCTCAGTCAACCGAGGCAGTGCATCATTCGGCCTATATGGCTATGGATGTGTTGAATGCCATCGTTCTGTAGAGGCGTGTGACTGGGGCGATGCAAGATCTCGGGCAAGATGATGCCCCTGTGAAGAGTGCCTCTTGGCGGAGATGGTTCGGCCCAGGGGAAAAGCATCAGGCGCTCTCAGCACTGAAGCCGAGAGCGCCTGGCACAGTTGCCGGCACGCCAGAGCAGGAACTATCAGCCGGTCGCCATCTCACATACCCGGCGGAAGTGGAAACCGTAGACGGCCAGGGTTATCGCCAGGGGAAACAGCTTGGGCCGGTGGAACAAAGTCCAGAAGAACAGCCGCCAGTAGTGGACTCGTTCCTTGCCTTTCACGCCCAGATGGAAGACAGAGCGCAGGAAGGCCAGGATGTCCTCCATCCCCACGCGAGTCTTAATCGTAGGGGAGGGATAATCCTTGAGCAGAGTTCTGATGCGGGCGTAGTAGTGCTCAGGCAGATAGATGTACTGCAGAATGCGATTGTATCCCTCGCGTAACGTTTCCACGTTCATTATGGGAACGATGTTAGTGGAACCATCCACATTATTGCCGGATACGTGGGGCAGCAGCCGGCCTTCCCGTTTCAGCCTTTCGTAAAGCCGCGTTCCATAGGGTGCTTGCAGCAGACCCACCATAGCGGTCACAATCCCACTCTGCTGGATGAAGTCGATTTGTTGCTGAAAGACGGAGGGCGTGTCACTGTCGAAACCGACGATGAAGCCGCCCTGCACCTGCAAGCCGGTGCGGTTGATGTGCCTGACATTCTCGAGTAAGTCGCGGTTCTTGTTCTGCTTCTTGCCACATTCGGTCAGGCTCTCCTGGTTGGGGGTCTCGATGCCAACGAAGACCGAGTCGAACCCAGCTTTGACCATCATCTGCATCAGCTCCTCGTCGTCGGCCAGGTTGATGGAAGCCTCAGTGTTGAAAGGCAAACCGGTCTTGCCTTTCCGCCACTCGATCAGCGCAGGCAGAATCTCGCCCTTCAACTGCCTCTTGTTGCCAATGAAGTTGTCGTCGACAAAGAAGATGGCGTCTCGCCAACCTAGCGCATACAGGCTGTCCAGCTCGGCAATGATCTGCTCTGCCGACTTGGTGCGCACTTTATGACCCAGTAACGCCGTCACGTTGCAGAAGTCACACTGGAAGGGACAACCGCGCGAGAACTGCACGCTCATGGTAGCGTAGCGGCGCATGTCAAGCAGTTCCCATCGAGGGATGGGGGTTTGCTGGATATCGGGGAACTGATCGGTAGTGTACACCCGCTGTGCGCTTCCCCGCTCCAGGTCAGCCAGGAATGGTGACAGCGTCAGCTCGGCTTCGTTGAGCACGAAATGGTCTACATCCGGAAACTCACGATACTCAGCGGTGAACAGCGGCCCCCCGGCCACTACCTTGACGCCGGCCGCTTTGCAGCGACTGATGACCTCCCGAGCTGCATCACGTTGCACGGTCATGGCGCTGAGGAAGACGAAGTCGGCCCACCTCAGGTCTTCTTCGGTCAGCGAGGTGACGTTGGCATCAACCAACCGCTGTTGCCACTCTTGCGGCAGCAGCGCCGCCACGGTGATCAGCCCCAGCGGGGGGTTGCCGGCCCGCTTGCTGACAAACCCTAGGGCATACTTGAAGCTCCAGAAGGTCGCTGGAAACTCTGGATAGACGTGTAAGATGTTCATATCTCCCTCCTTGGGACAAACCAGGGTGGAACTGTGGTCACATCTTAACACGCGCCCAAGGTGGGTACAAGCGATTCCCGCGAGTCTCCGGTGCTGGACACTGAGAAAACCTACATGGTCGCATCTGGCGATGCGAGATCCTGCTCATGTTTTGTTTTTTGGGGTTGGGCAGGTCGGGGGCCTGATCTTGGGGACAGCATCGTCGGGTGCTTCGATGATACCGCGGGACGCAAACTAATCGCTGGGAACCCAGCGGTCAGTTCGTGGAATGACGGATGCTCGTTTCAGGCAGACTTGTGGCCTTTGCGAGCTGCCACGTCTTCTCGAAGTGCCCAGAATACTGGCGGCCCTCAGGTACCTCCCCGGGACACGGACAGGGGAGGCGATCCCCAGCAAGTCAAGGCACCGCGTATTGAGGAGACACGAACCATCAACAGCCAGGGATGCACAGCCTCTGCCCGGCGTAGATGAGGTTCATATTGTAGATGCCGTTACAGTTGGCGATTTGCCAGGCGCTGGTACCATACCATGCAGCAATGCTGGACAATGTCTGTCCGTAAGTGACAGTGTGGTAGGCTCTGCAGCAACCGTAGCCCGGATATCCGGGCTGAGACGAGCCGGGAATCCACAGGCGCTGACCAGCGTAGATGTAGTTACAGTTGTACAGGCCATTCGCCGTGCAAATGGTGTACGGGTTGGCGCCATACCTCCGGCCAATGGTAGACAGGGACTCACCATACTGCACTGTGTGCCAGAAGCCGCCTCCCCCCTGCGGAGCTGGCGGAGCTGCTGAAGCGGCGGGTACCCATATCAACCCCAGCAACAGAACCAATGCTGCCACCAACCATACTTTCTTGCCCATGAGTCGCTACTCTCCTTTCGAGAATGAGCATGTACAACTGGCGCTCCCCAGCACCAGCCGTCTGCGATAGGCTTGAGCCTGGGGTCTCTCCTCCCTCAGGCTTGCCATAAGTTGGGGTATACTACTATTATACCCGGCATTGCTCAACATTGCAAGGGGTATTAAACATAACGGACCGCGAATTGTCGTCATAAACCAGGCAATGTGAGCGTATTCCTATGTTTTGTGACATAGCTCCCCCCGCCAGGTCCCAGGAAACACGGTGGGCACCCAAGTGGGGGCACGGCCGCTTGTGTGGTGAGGGCCGGCTAAGTATAATGAGGCCCGCCAACCATTGTCCGAGCGCATCGCGCCTCGATACGGACCAGATGAGGAATCTGCACCAAAAACAGATTGGCCTTGGAGCTCAGAGTGACCGTGCCCCGTTGGTTGTTACGGCTTGGTTTCCATCTGCTTTACAACCAGCTGGCCTTTGCCTATGACCTGGTGGCCTGGCTTGTGTCTCTTGGGCAGTGGGCCGCCTGGCGGCGCACCGTCATCCTTTTTCTCAGGGACGGCCCCATCTTGGACCTGGCTCATGGCACCGGCGGCCTGGCAACGGACCTGACAGACCGAGGGATGGCGCCGGTGGGTCTGGATCTTTCATCGGTTATGGGCCGCCTGGCCAGCCGCCGCATGTTGCGACAGGGTATGCCCGTTCGACTGGTGCGCGGCCGGGCCCAGCAACTTCCCTTCCCCAAGAATGCGTTCGGCAATGTGGTGGCTACGTTCCCTACCGATTTCATCCTTGATCCCGAGACCCTGGAGTCGGTTACTCGAGTGCTGCTGCCGGGCGGACGTCTGATAATCGTGGCCTTGGGCTATTTGCAGGGTTCTCGTCCTCTGCGAAGTCTGGTCACCTGGGCATATCAAATTACCGGCCAGCGCGACATACCAGAGTCGGATGCCATCGTTCGCCTCACAGAGGCCGGTTTCAGCGCCTGCTGGCAGGATGCGACGTTGGAGGGGGCTTCGGCTCGATTGCTGGTTGCCACACGGCTGTAGAGGGGTCGGGGCAGATATGGTCTTTGGGAGAGATGTGACGTTGTCTGTCTTGTATACTCGCCTTATCCGGGCTGTGTCCAATCTGGAGCTGACCTTCTCCACGGGTAGAACTGGCCGCAACCGTTGTGCCAGCAATGCCACGCCCGCGTGCGCCCTGGTGGCGGCACTCTGTTGCGCCATCGCCATCACGGTCACTGCCTGTGATACGTTGGCCCCACGGCCGGCACCTTCACCCAATGAGGAGCCGGCGACCGGCACCGGGGTGACTTCGACGACCCTGGCTCACACGACGCGCCTGGCAT
>JAUVRU010000103.1 GCA_030597485.1 Anaerolineae bacterium | reverse complement strand
GGCGCGTTGGCCGTCTGTCGCTCTGAACATATGAATGCCATCGCCGACACGGCCGGTTGCCTGAGTTTGGAGGCCCTGGACGGCACGCTCCTGGCCTTCGACGAGCGCATTCAGGCGGTGCGTCCCCACCCACGCCAGGTGGACTGCGCGCGCCACCTACGTCGCCTGTTAGGCCACAGCGATTTCACCCGCCGTCACGACTCTCACAACGTGCAGGATGCCTACACGCTGCGTTGCATCCCCCAGGTGCATGGAGCAGCACGTGATGCCATTGCCTACGCGCGTTGGGTCATTGAGATTGAGTTGAATGCTGTTACCGACAATCCCCTGCTGTTTTTCGACGGTGATGAGGTCACCATCCTGTCCGGCGGCAACTTCCACGGTGAGCCCATAGCTATTGCTATGGATTACATGGCTATAGCGCTCACCGAATTGGGCAACATCTCCGAACGTCGGACCGCACGCCTCACGGACGAGGCCAGCAACGCCCATGTGTTGCCAGCTTTTCTGATCAAGCACGGCGGGATCAACTCAGGCTTCATGCTGATTCAGTATACTGCGGCCGCCCTGGCTTCGGAGAACAAAGTGCTGGCCCATCCGGCCAGCGTGGACACGGTTCCCACGTCGGCCAATGTGGAAGACCACGTCAGCATGGGATGCACGGCTGCCAGACAGGTCTGGCAGATTTTGGACAACTTGGAAAACATCCTGGCCCTGGAACTAATGGCGGCGGCTCAGGGAGTTGATTTTCGACGCGAGAAGCTGGGGGCGGCAGCACGACTGGGCCAGGGGACGCAGGCGGCATACGATTTGGTTCGCCAGCACGTACCCTTCCTGGAACACGATGCGATCAAGTACCCCTACATTGAAGCGATTCGTCGACTTGTGGCAGATGGCATGCTGGCTCAATCCATTGACACGGCATTGGAAGGAAGGTGAACCTGTGACGTTCAATATGCTGGACTATCTGCTGGTACTCGTGCTTTTGATCGGCATGTTCTGGGGATTGATGCAGGGCGTGGGAAGGCTGTTGATCGGCCTGTTCAGTCTGTATGTCGGGTTAGTCGCCTCTCTCCTGCTCTACCGGCCATTGGGCGCCTTTTTCCGCGAGTTGCTGCCTGGCATGTCCGTTTCAGGCAGCCAGGCATTGGCGTTCGTCTTTCTTCTCTTGCTCTTCGTCAATGGCCTGAGCTTGCTCACCCGGTTCCTGGGAACGCCGCCCGAAGAGCGCAAGCGCAAAAAGAAAGGCGAAATGCAAGAGGCTGTTGAACGCGGCGGCACCCGGTTCGTCATTGGCCCCCTTAACGCGCTGGGAGGGTTATTGGTGGGGCTTGTGGTCACCACAGTGTGGACCAGCCTGATACTGGCTGTGCTGCAGTTTGTTCTGCGGGCAGCTGGTCCCGTCGGGGGTATGGGCGCCAGCTTTGCACATCAACTGAGCACGTCGGCGCTAGTCCCCGTGTTCAACTATGTGCTGTTCCTCGTCTACCGGTCGGTGAGCATCTGGCTGCCGGGCGACCAGATCCCGGGCATTTTCGCCAAGATCCTACAACTCTAACCAAGACTGCTCTTGAACCCGAAACACTTGTCCACCCTGGAATTCCCCAAGATCCTGGAGCGACTGGCCGACCACGCCGACTTCTCTGCTGGCAAAGAGCGAGCGTTGGCGCTGATGCCAACGCCCTATCCGTCGGAAGCGCGTCAGCGACAGGCTGAAACGAGCGAGGCATGCCTGTTGCTCAGCCTCAAGCCCGATGTGGGCATGGGCGGTGCGCGCGACGTGCGTTCCTTGTTGCAGCAATCCCGGCTGGCTGCGGTGCTCCTCCCAACCGAACTGCTCGAAATCCGGCAAACCCTTGTCTCTGCACGGGACCTGAAGCGGGTGCTCGCCCGCATGGCTGATCAGTTTCCCAACCTGGCCGACATGGCAGACCGTATTCAAGAATGCTCAGGCCTCGTCCAGGAGATTGGCCGGTGTACCAGTGAGCGGGGTGACGTGCTGGACACAGCCAGCTCGGAGCTGGCCCGCATCCGCCGTGGGTTGGAGGTCGCGCATCAGCGACTCATAGACCGACTCAACCGGATCGTCCAATCCTCCGAGAGTGGGCAGTTCCTGCAGGAGTCCTTCATTACGCAGCGCCAGGGTCGCTACGTGATTCCACTGCGCGCTGAGTTCAAAGGTCGCATCCAGGGCGTGGTTCACGATCAAAGCGCTAGCGGTGCCACTCTGTTCGTTGAACCCTTGGTCACCGTGGACCTCAACAATCGGTGGCGCCAGCTACAATTGGACGAGGAGCAGGAAGTGCGACGTGTACTGCTGGCTCTCAGCCAGAAGGTAAGTGGGGAAGCAGAACGCAATCAATGGACAGTGGAGGCGCTGGCCGATCTCGACCTGGCTTTGGCCAAAGCCAAATATGCCGACGACCTGAGTGCCGCTGAGCCACAGTGGATAGTGACGGTGGCCTCCGGTGACACCTCGGAGGCGGAAGAAAAATCGACTGCACCATCCCGGCTACCGTTCACGTTGCTGGACGCCCGCCACCCGCTGCTTGACCCCGGCGCAGTGGTGCCCATAGAGGTGGTGCTGGCGCCAGAGACGTTCATTGTGGTCATCACCGGTCCCAACACCGGCGGCAAGACGGTAACGCTCAAGACGATCGGACTGCTGGTGGCTATGGCCCAGGCCGGCCTGCACATTCCCGCTGCCGAAGGCTCTACGCTGCCTTTCTTCCGCTCCATATACGCGGACATCGGCGATGAGCAATCCATTGAGCAGTCGCTGTCCACGTTTTCGGCACACATGACCAATATCGTGAACATCCTGGCGGAGTGTGACCACGATTCATTGGTCGTTCTTGACGAACTGGGAGCTGGCACCGACCCGGTGGAAGGATCAGCGCTGGCGCGGGCTATTCTGGGGTACTTGAACGAGCGTGGGGTCACCACCTTTGTAGCCACACATTTCTCTGAGTTGAAGGCATACGCTCACCACACGCCAGGGGTAGTCAACGCCAGTGTCGAGTTCGATGAGGAGACGCTGGCGCCTACTTACCGGCTGATGATCGGGTTGCCCGGGCGCTCCAATGCCTTTGCCATCGCCCGAAGACTGGGGATTGATCCTCACATCACCGACGTAGCACAGGCTATGATAGCCCCTGAGGCTCGCCAAACTGAGGCTATGTTGCAGGACATTCAGAAACAGCTGGAAGCCGCTACTCAAGACCAGGTGGCTGCCTCAGCCGCTCGTGCCCAGGCCGAAGCACGCTCAGAGGAGTTGGTGCAACGTCTGACCGGGATTGATCGTGAGCGGCGCGACATCCTGAACACGGCGCGGGCCGAGGCCCGACAGGAGATCGAAGCGGTGCGTCAGGAATTGCTGCAGCTGCGCAACCAATGGTCTGATCAGCTGCCCCTGCCAGCAGATGCAGCTCCCCCGGAGGAATCGAAGGAAGAGATCGAACTGGTATTGGACAGCTTCAAGCAACGGATGGCTGACGAGGTCCCGGCACCGTCACCCCCCCGCCCGACATATCGAGGGCCTCTGCAGTCAGGTGATCAGGTATGGGTGGAACCGCTCCAGGCACACGGTGAGGTGATCAGCAGCCACCGGGGTCAGGTGGAGGTGCAACTGGGCCGCTTTCGAACCAGCGTACGGCGAAATCAGGTGGAGCTGCGGGAGCGCAAAGAGTCAGACAGTTCCCCTGATGAGACGGTGGCGGAAGAGAGCGGTGAGGCCGTCAGTGTCGGCATTGGTCTGCCAATGATCGAATCGCCGGGCATGGAGTTGGACCTGCGCGGGCAGACCACGGAGGATGGGCTGCACCGCCTGGACCTCTACCTGGACAATGCCTATCTGGCTGAATTGCCGTGGGTGCGCATCATCCACGGCAAAGGGAGCGGCGTGCTGCGAGCTGCCGTGCGCCAGGCGCTGAATAACCACCCGCTGGTATCGTCTTACCGGGCAGGTGAAGATGGTGAGGGCGGGGACGGCGTGACCGTCGTCAAACTGGCGGTGGGATAGCCTATGGCAATCGTGAGTGACAGCCGAAAATGACCGTCCCTTTCGTGACCGTTTTCGTCATCAGCCTCCTGCTGGCGCTGGCGCTGACACCACTAAGCGCCCGGCTGGGCCGACGCTGGCAATTGATTGACCATCCCGGCGGTCGACGGTCGCACGGCCGTGGCCTCCCCCGTACTGGCGGCATAGCCCTGTTTGCCGCTTTCATGGGTGGCGCGGTGCTGGCCCTGGTTGCGTGGCCGCCCGCCAACCCTGACGACCTGCGCCGCCTGGCCGCTGTGATAGGGGGGACCATCTTCGTGTTCCTGTTTGGGTTGCGGGATGACTGGCGAGAGATGCCCGCCTGGCCCCAGCTGGTGGCGCAGGCGGGAGCGGCGGGGATAGCCATAAGCGGTACGGTCTTCATCGAACGCTTCACCAATCCGTTGACCAATCAACTGGTCGTCATTCCGGACGTGCTTCCGTTCTTTGGATGGGGTGTTGTTGCTGGCATCACCGTCTTCTGGGTGATGGGTATGATGAACACCGTGAATTGGCTGGACGGGCTGGATGGACTGGCAGCTGGAGTGGGGTTCATCGCCGCCGCGCTGTTTGCAGTCCACTCCTATCGGCTGGGCCAGCCAGAAATCGCGCTCTTTCCCATTGCGTTGGCCGGAGCTTGCCTCGGCTTTCTCCCTTACAACTTCCACCCGGCGCGGGTGTTCATGGGAACATCTGGCGCCATGACATTGGGCTATGCGCTGGCTACTCTGTCAATCCTGGCGCCCGCCCGTATTGCCACTGCTTTGCTGGTGATGGGCATTCCGATCATCGATGTGGCATGGATCATCATCGGTCGCTGGCGGCGGGGCACATCCCTTACCGGGGGAGGGCGCGATCACCTGCACCATCGCCTCCTAGACCTGGGCCTTAGCCAACGCCAGATTGTGGGGATGTACTACCTCTTCTGTCTTCTTTTCGGCGGGCTAGCTCTGGTTGTGCCATCGCCACTTTTCAAACTGGTCGCGCTGGTGATGCTGGGGATGGGCGTGCTTGCTGCTTTGTGGCAGATTTCGAGAAAAGGGGCATAGAGGTACCCGGAACGCTGGACTCTGTCATTGTCGCCAGTGGGCCAAACGTCATCGCATCACGTTAGCGTGTTATTCGGGAGGCGGCTGCTGTTATTGATACGTGGTGCCGGGCTTCCGGTGGTGCGAACAGCTGACAGTAGATCCTTGGGCGCCACCGATTCACCGACAGGTAGCATCTCCAAGGCGATCATCGCCTGCTGGGCCATCCCAACGCAATGACTGTGACCGCCGGAGCGCGGTGGGGTGCACATCACGCGGTGGACTCAGCCACCTGCCGATAGATCTCCACCGTGCGCTCAGCCACCTGGGATTGGGTGTAGTGGTCGAGCACGCGCTGCCGGCCCTGCTGGGCCAGGTCATAGCGCAAGGCTGGGTTGTCAAGCAAGCGTTGGATTTGGGCGCGCAGGTCGGCGTGGTCACCCTCGGCAAAAGTCAGACCCGCATCGCCGATGACTTCGGGGATAGCGCCACTGCGAGCGCCTACCACCACCACCTGGCACGCCATAGCCTCAATGAGCACTCGCCCAAACTGCTCTTTCCAATTGGGCATGGTGCGCGAGGGAAGTACCAGCACGTCCAGTCCACTGTAGTAATACGGCAGCTGGGTCGATGGGATGGGCACGTCGAAAGACACGCGTGGCAAAATGCCCAGCCACTGGGCCATCTTTTCCAGCCGATCCTGATCGGGCCCACTGCCCAGAATGCGCAGGTCCCACGGACCTCGCAACTGGGCTAGCGCTTCCAGCAGTACATCCACGCCCTTTTCAGGTACCAGTCGCCCAATATATCCAATGACGACTTCTTCTCGGGAGGGACGCCGTGCGCTGCGACGCAGCAGGATGCTGGGTTTGCTCTGACGTGTGGGGCGGGCTATCGAGCAGAAGGTGTCAGGATCCACGCCGAATTGAGGGATTGCCTCAATGGGTCCGTCATAGCCCTTGTCCTGCCAGACGTCGACACCCTCGCTATTGCCCACCAACAGCACATCGGCGTGGGCCAGCGCGTAGGACTCCATCCAGGAAAAGGGAGGTGGATAGTGCCGCCGCAGATTCTGCCAGGTGAAGAGCACCGTGCTGGCCCCCGATCGTCGTGCCAGCCGCATAGCCTGGAAGGTGGCCAGATTGTAAGGCTCTTCCTCAATGTGAACAACGTCCGGTTGTACCTCCCGCATCACTCGTCCCAGGCGTGGGTAATAATGCAGGTGGAAGTGCCCGTTGAGCGCGATCGGCTCAATTCGCAGGTCGTAGCCGGTGGTATGTGCCCGTTCCAGCCGCAAGGTGCCCCGCTCGTCGCGCCATTCGGGCGGCACGACGACGGTCAGCACCACGTCGTCGTATTTAGCTATCTCTTCCAGTTTCTTCTGGTAGGCCCCTACCACACAGGCCTTTGAGAGCAACAGTACTCGCATATGTCAGACTATCTGGCCTTCCTGTGCCAGGCTATCGCACGCTAGAATTCGAAGTCCGCCAGGGCGCGGGCGAAGTTGGCGAACGCGGGTTGTTCGCTAGAATAGACCAGATGCGTCAGACAACGGCAATCGGACGCGCCGAAATTGGGGACTGGCACCTGTCCACCGGGGATGGAACGCAGCGCTGAGGCCCAAGTGCACTCCCTACGTTTCGTGTCCTCAGCCCACCAGACCTCGACCAGTGCTGCATGCGCCAGCAGATAGTCGATATGCCATTGCATTATCTTGTCTTGTCGATGATGGTAGGCCAGGCGCGCAGCCAACCCACCTGGACCCAACGCGCTGCCTGCGTAGGCATACCAGCCCGCCTCGAACTCAAGAGTGCCCAGTTTGCCCACGGTGATCCTCGTGGGACGCTGCAGATTCATGATCAGCACATAGGTCCCGGGTTCCGAGGGAGCCATCTCTCCCATTCCCAATTCCTGTTGATTCTCAGGTTGATC
>JAUVRU010000498.1 GCA_030597485.1 Anaerolineae bacterium | reverse complement strand
TGGCGAGAGCATAGAGATGTTCGGATGTGCATTGTCATACTGCAAGTGGACGAACAGTCTCTCTTGGCCTGCGGCCGGCCGGCCACCCGGTCACGTTGAGCGCCTTCTCTCAACTTGCCACTGACTCCAGACGTTAGCTCGACCTGCAAGAAGAAACCGTCACCCGTGACCTGGAGGCCAACTCATAATGAACGCCACCGGCATCCTTTTGGGCCTGTTCTCTGCCGTGGCTGTGGGATTGGGTTACGTGTGGGTCATCAGACTGGAGTATCACGTCGGCGCCCAGGTATGCAGAGCCGTCACCACCTTGGGAGTGGCCGTCGTCCTGGCCTCGCTCTTCATCCCCAGCTTCACCTTCTCGGCTATGGCGGGCATTGTCGGCGGGACGATTGTCTGGGGAGCAGCGGAACTGCCCAAACAGGAGCAGCGGGTGGCCAGGGGTTGGTTCCCGGCCAATCCACGCAGAACCACCGGGGAGCCATCAGAAGATCCTGCCTCTGAGGCCGATGTCGGAGGCGACCAACCATGATCTTGCAGTGGGCCGGCCTGGTGCTGGCAGTGACCACGGTTGCGACAATCGGATTCGGTCACGTGGCGGTGGTCAAGATCAACTACCGCTACGGCACCAAACCGGCGCCCTGCTTTTTTGGCCTGGGGCTGGTGTTCCTCTTCCTCTCCTTGTGGATGAGCAGTAACTTGGCCTCGGCCGTGCTGGGCATCGTCGGGCTGACGACGCTGTGGGATGGCCTTGAACTGCACCGGCAGGAAGAACGCAGCCGACGCGGCCATGCCCCCACCAACCCCGACCGCCCGGCGGAATCCCGTCGGGATAGCGTTGCTTGACACCTCTGGGGGACTCTCAACCCAATGAAAGAAAGGATAGAACCGTGAGCATCGAATGGAAGGAAAAGAGAGACGAGTTCGAAATCGTGGACGTGCGTGAGTTGCGCGGCAACTTCTTGCCTATGATCCAGAAGAAGGCAGAGGCCCTGGTACTGGGCGAGGGACTGCACGTGATCCAGAGCTTTGAGCCAGTGCCCCTCTACGCCGTGCTGGGTGACATGGGCTTTGAGCGCGAGACGGTCAAGATCAGCGACGAAGAGTATCACGTCTACTTCTTCAAGACAGCCGACCCGGTGGCCGAGGCACCTGGTGCACCGCCCATGCAACCGCTGGGCATGTTGAAATTCAAGCAGGTGGACCCCGTTATCGCCGACCAACTGATGAAGGTCTGGGAGCGCGTCTACAAACGCGAGGACGCGGCGATTGAACAGAAGAGCCTCTATCTCATCGCCTTCGGCGTGGGCGTCGGCGCGGGGAGGATGCGCCAGGCCACGCGGGAACTGATCAAGGCCTACGGGGCCGGCGCGACGGCCAGAGAGTTGGACGAAGTCTTTGCCCTGCTCATCTGGCTGGAGGGCGCCTCCACTTTTGTCTCCGATATCTCCACCTCGCCCGCCTTTGGGGTCTATGAGCTGATCAAGAAGGCCGAGAAGCAAGGGAAAGAGCGGAGTGAGATTCTAGCCATGCTGATTGAGAAGTTTGGCGAGCGCCACCCGGATGTAGGCATCTTTGTCACGTCGTAAGGCAAAACGGCAGTGACCGACCTTTGTCGTGGAGCAGAGAGGGTGGCTCACGGAAGGGCGGTGACTGGTCACAGCACCCTGGGGCTAACCACCCCGCAGTTCATTGATCCCCCAACAGTACATCAACGGGCCGATGAGCGGCGATGACGTTTGCCACTCGCCGCTGCTGTTCCTTGTCAAGGGTGACAAGAACGCTGCCATACTGCAATGATACGGCAGCGTAGACAGCATCACTCCCCCACAGTCGATGTTGCGCTGCCACGTCAGCTGCCCGCTCCGCCAGCGCGGAGTCCAGTGGGACAAGTGTCAGGTGGGGCAACCGGCTCAGACAGAGGACAAATCTGCGAGCCAGCTCTGCATCGTCCCGTGCCCGGACGACAGCAGCGGCGATCTCCGGCAGCGCCAGGGAAGGCACCACAACTGGAATGGCTTGCCGCTGCATATCAGAAAGCAGACGGTGGCTCTGCTCATAGCCCTCTTCATACGGGTTGAAGGCATTCAGGAAAACGCTGGCATCAACCGTGTATATCGTTGCCGCGTGCTGTCTTCTCACCGTCGCATCCCTGAAAGCAATTCGGCACTTGTCTGGGGCATTTTCCATCCTCGGCCGATCTCTTCTCCCAGCCGATTCAGCTCTTCCCACACGTCCTCGCTCTCCCTGAGTGTTGCCTCTTTGGCCATCGGCTCTGCCAAAGGGAGCAGCAGGCCAACAGGTCGTCCTCGATAGGTGATGACGTAGTGAGCCCGCTTTTCCCGGACTGCCCGGATGACTTCTGATGCTCGCGCCTTCAGCTCCCGCACACCGATTTCAGTCATTGTATCCCCTCAGCGCAAATGTGGTCACATTGGTAACCATATTCTATCGCAGGCCAGGCGTGATGTCAATGGCTCCTAGACATCTGGACAAATGGCCAGTTTGCGACTACACTCTGGCACGCAGTGGTGGCACAGATGGACCCAACACCACACTCGGGAGGCCCGAACATGCCCACGACCAAACTTCAGATTCGCACATCGAGCCGGCAATGCTTTGAGGACATCACCCAGCCGGCACAACAAGCAGTCAGCCAGAGCGAGGTACAGGAGGGCGTCTGTCACCTGTTCTGCCCCCACACGACCGCCGGGCCGACCCTCAACGAAAACTGGGACCCCGACGTGCTGCATGACATGGGACTGGTGCGGGAGGACCTCATCCATCAGCGGGGCGACTTCCAGCACGGTGAGGGGAACAGCCCAGCGCACGTGAAGGCTTCGCTGATGGGTGCGTCGTGCACCCTTCTCAT
>JAUVRU010000413.1 GCA_030597485.1 Anaerolineae bacterium | reverse complement strand
GCACCAGCAACCCCTCGCCGTCGGCGGCCTCGATATCTCGCAGCACGGCTTTGGCCGGGTTCGGGCTGTTGTTGTAATGGACCACCACTCTGGCTCCGGCGGCGCCAAAGGCGCGGGCGACGGCAGCTCCAATGCCGGTACTGGCCCCGGTGACCAGGACCACCTGGTCATCAAAGCGTATTTCCATGTTAGCTACGAAGTCCTCTCTTCGATCTCGAATTGTGAAGCCGGCCAGGCATTGGACAAACCTTAAGGTCCCCCGCGGTCTCTCGCTGGCCGAAAGAGGTTATGATCCCCCACCCTGCCGGGATACTCAGAGCCGCGGGCGTGGCCTGTGGGAGGCTGGTTTGACGTTCAATCCAGGTCGGCATCAGTCTGGCCCGGGGTTGTCGGGGGGGGTCTGTGGGGCGGTCTCACCCCGGGCGCGGCCCGGCCGCCGCCAACTGACCCTGGAGGTGACCGATGACAGCAGGGACGATGCCCTCTGCCTTATGCGCTGAGCAGCCAGGGCATCTTCCGGCTTGGGCGCCGGCCGCGGCGGGAAGGGGGGCAATCCCAGCAACTTGTTGTAGACATACTGGGCCAGCACCCGCCCGGTGGCCAGGGTAGGCGCCGCCACCAGCGCGCCGAAGATGCCCCCCACGCTGGCCCCCACGATCACGGCAGCCATCACCAGAATCGGGTGCACTTGAATGGCGCTGCCGATGACCCGGGGCACCACCACACTGTTTTCCACCTGTTGGACGATCCAGTAGAACAGGGCCACAATCAAGGCGAAGACCACATTTGATACGGGCAGTGCTGGTGACCCCAAGAGCAGGGCCAGGATAATGGCCGGGATTGACGCCAGTATGGGGCCGATGGTGGGCAATACCTCAAGAACACCGGCCAATATGCCTAGCAACAATGCCCCTGGAAGTCCCAGGATGGCAGTGCCAATGCCGGTGGCCGTGCCGATAACGAGACACAGGATGACCTGCCCACGCAGGTAGGCGATCCACACCTGCCTGACCATGGTGCCCAGTTGTGCATATTCGGCACGGTGGGGCGGCGGGATCAAGTCGAGCAGCGCCCGGCTGATCTTGGGCATATCCACGCTGATGTAGATCGAGTAGATGAGGGTGAACAGGGACGCGAGGCTGGCGATTAACACCGTGCTCAAGATGGTGGACGCGAATCCAGTGGTGATCTCCACGGCCGAGGGGAGAGAAGTGACGATCTGCCCCAGCGAGGGCATCAATGCCTCGGGAACGACACCGCTCAGCACCTCCAGAGCCTGGTCAACGATGGGTGACAGGTCCAGCTGGTACCGCAGCACCTGAAGGTGCCGGATATCCTCCAGCGATCGCTCCAGCCACATGGTGCTCTCATCCAGCAAGCCCATTAGGTCGATGTCAATGTCCCGGATGGCGTCGATGATGGCCGGGACGAGGACCAGGGGCGTGAGCACGATGGCCACAATCAGGAGCAGGTAGGCCAGGGCCACTGCCAGCGGGCGCGGCATTCGCAGGCGAGAGCTACAGGAAACGACGATGGGATTCAGCAAGAAGGCAAGGATGGCGGCCAGTATAATGAAGGGAATCACCGACCGGCTAATGTAGAGCACCAGGACGCCGATCAGAACGCAGGCAACCGCCACCATACGCCTGGTGGTCTCGCTCCATTCCGTTTCCATCCGCTAACGATTATCCTCCCTGCTGGCCGCAGGACAAGGGGCAGGCGGGTGCTGTGTGAGGATACACAGCCCCGTCGGGTTGGTCAGGATCCCGGCGTCCACGTCCCTCCCCTCAGCGCAGGGCTGGGGGGAGGGACGTGCGAGAGCTGGTCGCTACGCGGTGCGTTCGCCCCACAGAATGGAATGAGCGCAGCTGTCCTGACGTCCTATGAATGCCAGGCACCCCACACAGGTCACAGGCGTGAGGGGCAGCTCTTCGGTCCGCCTATTCCTCTGTATCCGAATCGATGCCCTTGCCAATGAACGCCTTCATCATGTCGATGGGCAGAGGGAACACGATGGTCGAGTTCTTTTCTACGGCAATGTCGGTGAGCGTTTGCAGGTAGCGCAGCTGAATACCGGCTGACGTTTTGCCCAGTGTGACTGCCGCATCGGACAGCTGCTGGGCTGCCTGGAACTCACCCTCGGCGTGAATGATCTTGGCCCGTTTCTCACGTTCCGCCTCAGCCTGACGTGCCATTGCCCGCTGCATTGACTGGGGCAGCTCCACGTCCTTCACTTCCACGATGCTGACCTTGATGCCCCAGGGTTCGGTGGTTTCATCAATGATCGCCCGCAGCTGCGCATTGATTTTCTCTCGTTGGGCCAGCAGTTCGTCCAGCTCGCTTTGACCCACCACGTTACGCATCGTTGTCTGAGCGATGTTCCAGGTGGCCCGCCGGAAGTCCTCAACTTGCACCACGGCGTCACTCGGGTCGATCACCCGGTAATAGACAACCGCGTTTACCTTGATGGTCACGTTGTCTCTGGTGATTGCCTCCTGGGTGGGCACGTCCAGCGTCACCACGCGCAAGTCAACCTTCACCATCCGGTCGATGAAGGGGATGATGAAGAACAATCCTGGCCCCTTAGCGCCGGTCAGCCGGCCCAGACGAAAGATGACCCCTCTCTCGTATTCCTGCACAATCTTGACAGCCGACGTGATCAAGGCCAGAAGGACGATGATCGCCACAATGCCGAACGTCGAGATGAAGCCGAAAATCTCTCCCATAGTTGTACCCTCCGTTAGTGTGATATGATTTGACTCAACCTCTATTCGTCCTATTATACTTGATACCGGCGGACAGGGCAATAGAAGAGACGGGCAATGCTTGTGCTGTCCAGGTGACGGGAATGAGGTCGGGAGCAGGGAATAGGAAGTAGAGAGTGTGGAGGGTTAGCCGCCATGTCATACCGAATCCTGCTTTGCCTGCTGCTTCTGGTCCTGGTCCTGGCTGGCTGCGTCAATCCCCTGCCGGCGTTTCCCTTCATCGAACCGGCGACCTCGTCCCGTGCCGATGAGGTTGTCACCCCGGTTGTCGCCGAGAAGACGTCTATCCCCACGCTTTCCCCCATCGCGTTGGAGACCCCCGAGGTTGACCTGCAGGATCTGTCGTTGTATCAAGCAGCTCTGCGACCTGAGTTTACCGGTGATGTGAGCGCGGTCACCGGTGCCACCCGCTATCGCATCCAGCTGACACTGCATCCGGGGGACTCACCGACCCTGACCGGCTTGGAGCGGGTGCGATACACCAACACCGAGCCTGTTCCCCTGGATGTCCTGGTCTTCCGGCTGTATCCGAACCTGCCAGGATACGGCGGCGCGATGACGGTTGGAGACGTGGTGGTGGACGGCACAGCCGTTGAGACGGCGCTGATGAAACAGGGGTCGGCATTGCAGGTGCCGCTGG
>JAUVRU010000145.1 GCA_030597485.1 Anaerolineae bacterium | reverse complement strand
TGGGGTTGGTCTTCACAACCGGTCAGGAAGAAGGCTGCCAGCAGTGATACAATGACCAGACAATGCTGTTTCATAGGGCTATGCTAATCATGATCGAATCAAATGTCAAATTGGAATCTGGGAATAGATCAACTCCCAATCGGCAGGCGTATCCAGGTCGAGCGCTACGTTGGGGGCACGATAGACAACGGGCTGTATGTCCGCAATCCGGGCCAGATTGCTGTGTGCGGAGAAGCTGTTCAGGCCAAAGGCAAACGGGATGGCGTGAGGGGGACGCAGCAAGAGAGCATTGGTACCGGTGCCGTGTCGGCAGGGGGCAATGACCACCGCTGGCGATGCGGCTCCCAATCTGAGGATGGCCTCGACATCGCCGGCTCCGAGGCGGGGCAAATCCGCCGGCAA
This sequence comes from Anaerolineae bacterium, assembly GCA_030597485.1. Classification (GTDB taxonomy): domain Bacteria; phylum Chloroflexota; class Anaerolineae; order 4572-78; family NAK82; genus JAUVRU01. Next base: position 5,769 of record JAUVRU010000145.1, on the reverse strand, counting down.
AACGAAGATGCCACTGGCACCCCTGGAGGAGGCAACCTCAGCTGCCTGGGTCAGTGCCGGATTCAGTCCGGGGATGTCTTCCGCCAGGGCGCAAACGTTCTGGTCTTGAATCTCCCTCAGCAGTTTCTGGTCGCCGCTGACTACAATCACCTGAAAGAACAGGGGCCGCACCAGCCGCAGGGTGCGTTGCAGCAACCAGCGGCTGAGATCTATCCGCTGCTGGCGGGAAAGACAGACCGCCAGGCGGGATTTTGACAGCACGTAGGATTTGGCCGGGATGATACAGGTGATTGACACTACAGAATGCCCGGTGGGCGAATCGCAATGCGTGATGTGAAGTTAACAGTATCCGTGACACTTGATTGCATCACGGTTGGGCGGCGAATTCCAGCACCTGGCGTGCCAGCTGGATGCGGGCTGCGTCCGACTGCATGACAGTATCGGTCACCAGGGGATGGAGGCCCAGTTCAGTTGCGACGGTCGCCCGCATGGCCTCATCCTGCCGGTCCAGCACAAAGCCGGTCAGCAAATCCCGGTACCGCTGGGCCACGGTGACCGGAGAGATTTCCAGTCCCAGTTCCCGCATTATCTTGGCCGTTGGCCCCTTGATGGCCTGCCCTGCTACAATGGGAGAGACAGCTACCCTGGGCACGCGGCTGGCAGCCAGCATGCGGCGGATTGCTGGCAGCGCCAGGATGGGGTCCAGGCTGACAAAGGGATTAGAGGGACAAAAGAGGATCACATCAGCAGCGCGCAATGAAGCCACCACCTCCTGGGTGGGCTGGGCGGATTCAATCCCCTTGAAGTGTATCGATCTCACAATCGGCTGCCATTGGTGACGGACGAAGTACTCCTGGAAAGAGAGCGATCCTTCGTCAGTATCAACAACGGTGCGGACCGGGGCATCAGTCATGGGCAGCACTGTATGGCGCACGCCCAACAGTTTGCACAGCTCACGGGTGATCCAGGTCAACGGGAATCCTTCGTGTAGCCATGAACTACGCAGCAAATGTGTGGCCAGGTCCCCATCACCCAGACGGAACCACGTAGGTCCCGCATACCGGCCCAACATGGCCATCATGTTCCACGATTCGTCTCGAATCCCCCACCCTGTCTGTGGATTGGCCAGATTGGCCAGCGTGTACATCACTGTGTCCAGATCAGGGGAGATGTGCAGACCCAGATGCTCAAAATCATCGGCAGTGTTAACGATGAGGGTGAGGTGCTGAGGCGGCAGCAATTGGGCCAGACCCCAGGCCAGCTTGGCCCCACCTACCCCGCCGAGCAAGGCTGTGACTTTCACGCCGCTGTCACCGACGCTCGGTTTGTTCGCTGGCAGCGTCTGCGATGGGGTCTGACCGGGGATGAGGGATGGGGATGTTGGCTCATTCATTGACCGACCTCTCCTTGTTGCCGGCCCCAGGCTTTGTTGTGCACGGTTGCGGTGCTTGCCAACTGAGAGAGCAACGGGCCGACGTCAGCAATGAGTATACACCGACATGCTGTCATTCCCCAAAGCGGGAGTGTGCCGGGCGTCGGCCTGTCTCCGGGATGATGACGGCAGGGCGGCGCAAAAGTTGTGGAATGTTGAACAAAGGACTATAATTCCACGCAGTGATGATCAGGCTCTTTCGCGGTCTCTTTTTCTCGATGCTGCCGCTGGCCGCTGGTGGTGAACCAGCGGTCTGTGGCAGCGATGCCAAAGGAGGCTTCAATGGCGGAATACCGTATTGAGCGCGATTCGCTGGGTGAGGTGCAGGTTCCGGCAGGAGCACTGTACGGTGCACAAACGCAGCGAGCAGTTGAGAACTTCCCCGTGAGTGGGATTCGTTTCTCCCGCGTGTTCATCCGGGCTCTTGGCTTGATCAAAGGGGCAGCGGCCATAGTCAACGCCGAGCTGGGCCTGCTGGATGCCGAGAAGGCGCTCGTGATTCAGCAGGCAGCTGAAGAGGTGGCAACAGGGCGGTGGGACGATCATTTCCCCATCGACATCTTCCAGACCGGTTCTGGAACCTCTACCAACATGAATGCCAACGAGGTGGTCGCCAACCGGGCGACCCAAATCCTGGGTGGCGATTTGGGTTCCAAATTGGTGCATCCCAATGATCACGTGAACATGAGCCAGTCCTCGAATGACGTGATTCCCACTGCCGTTCACGTGAGCGCGTATCTCCAGGTGCTCGAGATACTCCTGCCCGGGCTGCGCCAGCTGAGTGCCCGACTGGAAGAGCGGGCAGAAGCAGGGGAAGGTGTGGTCAAGACAGGGCGTACCCACCTGATGGATGCCATGCCTGTTCAGTTGAGCCAGGAAATCGGTGGCTGGGCCTATCAGGTAACACAGTGTATCGAGAGAGTCGAAAGCTGCCTGCCTCGTTTGGCGAGGCTGGCGATTGGCGGCACCGCGGTGGGGACAGGCCTCAACGCGCATCCCCAGTTCGGGCAGGGTGTGGCGGCCGAACTGGCGGTGAGCACAGGACTTCCTTTTGTGGAAAGCGACAATCACTTCGCGGCCCAGGCAGCCCTGGATACGGTTACCGAGCTCAGTGGTCATCTGAAGACGAGCGCCTCGTCATTGCTGAAGATCGCCAATGATTTGCGCTGGATGAACAGTGGCCCAATCGCCGGTTTGGGGGAGATCACGCTGGAAGCCCTGCAACCGGGGTCCAGCATCATGCCCGGCAAGATCAACCCTGTCATCTGTGAAGCGATGATGATGGTATGCGGTCAGGTGATTGCAAACGACGTGGCGGTAACGATTGGCAATGGGCGCGGCAATTTCGAACTGAACGTCATGATGCCGCTCATCAAGCACAACGTGCTTCAGTCCATCACCATTCTGGGAAATGCTGCCGGGCTGCTGGCGGAGAAAGCTGTGGCCAGCTTCACTATCAACCGTAAGCACATCGACGATCTGATCGGACGAAATCCGATTCTGGTGACGGCGTTGACGCCAGTCATCGGCTACGACAAGGCGGCTCAAATCGCCAAGCGGGCGTATGCCGAGGGACGTCGCATCGAGGATGTGGCCGCGGAGATGACGGATCTGGGGCCGGAGGAACTGGATCGCCTGCTTGATCCCCGACGTATGGCCGAGGGTGGGATACTGGCGCGGTGACATTGACAGAATCCCATTATGCCAATATAATAGTGACATAACAAATCGGAAGGGGTGATCACCATGGACATCCTCCACCTCGTTGATCGGTTGGAGACAATGCTCAGCAATGGCTGGCGAATCCCTTTCACGTCGAACGTGATGGTCCAGGAGGATGCCTTTCTGGACATAATTGACCAGATGCGAATCTCCATCCCCGATGAGGTCAAACAAGCCAGGAGAATCGGTGCCGAACGCGAGCGTCTGTTGGAGCAGGCTCAGCAGGAGGCCGATCGGGTTGTGTCTCTGGCGCAGGATCAGGTGGGCCAGATGACTTCCGAGGAGGAAGTGGCGAAGCTGGCCAAGTCTGAAGCTGATGGGATCATCGCGGAAGCCTACCGGTCTGCCGAGATAGTGAAGGCGGATGCTGATGCCTATGTGATGGAAGTGCTTAGTGAAATGGAAGAGCAGTTGCTCAGGCTCATCACTACCGTGCGCAACGGCATTCAGCAGGTGGAACGTTCTGTCGCCTTCCGGGGTCGAGAGGCCAGGAGCCGGAAGGATACAGGCGAGGGGCAGCCGGAAGCGTCCCCAGGGGAGGATAGCGCGTAGTCACCTGCCCTTCTTTCCGCCATTGCTCGGCATAACCTGAGTCCCTGACTTGCACTTGACGATGGCCTGGCACCTTTGAGCCAGGGTGTGCTCTCATCTTGGAGGCGTCTCCAGTTCCTGGCTCAAGGTGAAACCAATTGCACCTTGCTTGAGACAGATACCCAGTTGCTTCCAGATGCCCTGCCAGATGACAGCTGGTGGGACCGGGGCCCCGAGTGGGTGGCAGGCAGCTGGAGAAGAAACCCGTCCTGCTTGGAAGGACGGGTCTCTCGTTTCCCCATTCCTTTGCTCCAAGAGAGCGCCCGCGTGAGGCCGGGTGACGTTCACAAGCGGGTCAACCGGTGGCGCTGGATGCCCAACATGCCAGGGGGCCGATTTCTTCTGCACACACGGGCGATATGGTTCTTGACAGCACAGGTCCTCTGACCTATAATCATCGCCATGTCTGAGAAACGGTCGAGCGAGGCTTGGGGTGGGTTGCAGTTCAACGTATCTCAACTGCTCAAGTCACCGACCGGTACCCGTCGTGACTATGACATTGAGGTGGACCTGTTCCCTCTGGACGGCAATATGGTCATAGTGGCCCCGGTGCGTGGCCACGTAGGGTTCCTGCGGGCGGGTAACGGCATACTGGTGACCGGTAGGCTGGAGACGGCTGTGGAGTTGGAGTGCACGCGGTGCCTGTCCGAGTTCCGCCTGCCGGTTTGCCTGGAGATAGAAGAGGAGTTCCGACCGACGGTCGATATTGCATCCGGCGCGGTAGTGTCCCACGATGGGGACCAAGATGTTGCCAATTTGATTGACGAACACCATATTCTTGACTTAACCGAAGTTGTACGGCAGGACGTGTGGCTGGGTCTTCCAACTTCGCCGGTGTGTCGCCCCGACTGTCAGGGGCTGTGCCCTCATTGCGGGCAGAACCGGGACCAGGGAAGCTGCACCTGCGAGACCGAGACGATTGACTTGCGCTGGGCGCCTCTGATTGCCAGCGTATCTGACCGAGGGGATTGAAAGAGGAGTTCAAAAAGATGGGCGCTCTACCGAAACGGAAAGTGTCGAAAATTCGTCGTGATCGGAAACGCGCGCACTACTTGCGCGTGAAAACGGAGCAGATGGTGCCGTGCCCTCAGTGTCATTCACTGAGATTGGCTTATCACGTCTGTCCCAACTGTGGCACATACAAGGGTGTTGAAGTGATCGAGGTTGAAGAATCTGCCGCCGAGTGAGCACACAAGGTGGTGGGTTCGCGAGCTGTGGCTGGCAGTGGTCAGGCGCGGCCGTCACGATGTGGAGGTAGATGCGATTTATGACTGAGAAGGTTGCATTTCTGTTTCCGGGGCAAGGGTCGCAGTTCGTAGGCATGGGGCACGACTTGGCCGAGACGTACCCTGCTGCTCGCGATGTTTTTGCAGAAGCTGACGATGCTCTGGGTTTTTCGTTGTCAGCGCTGTGTTTTGAGGGGCCTGAGGAGTCCCTCAATGACACATACAACACCCAGCCGGCCATTGTGGCAGCCAGCATAGCGACTCTGCGTGCTGCCCGGAGCGCTGGCTGGTCTGTATCGCCCGACTTTGTTGCCGGTCACAGCTTGGGTGAGTACAGTGCTTTGGTCGCAGCTGATGTGCTCACCTTTGGTGACGGGCTGCGCCTGGTGCGCGAGCGGGGCCGGCTGATGAAGGAAGCAGGTGAGCGCAGCCCTGGCGGGATGGCTGCGGTGATCAAGTTGGATGCTGATACCCTGGACGACATCTGTCACCGTGCCAGTGAAGAAACGGGGGGTGTGGTGCAGGCGGCAAACTACAACGCTCCAGGCCAGATTGTCATCTCGGGTGATGGGGAGACATTGGAGCGGGCAATGGAGATGGCACAGGACGCTGGCGCCCGGCGGGTCAAGCGGTTGGCGGTCAGCATTGCCTCGCACTCTCCGCTGATGGCCAGCATCACCGATGAGTTTCGTCAGGTTGTAGAGTCGGTGCCCGTGCAGCCGCCAGCTGTGCCGGTGGTGGTGAATGTGACTGCCCGTCCGTTGGACACGGCGGATGAAGTTCGCCACGAGATGGTGG
>JAUVRU010000458.1 GCA_030597485.1 Anaerolineae bacterium | reverse complement strand
TAGGCCGAATGATGTACTGCCTCGGTTGACTGAGAATCGCCGTCTTGCCCGGATGTCCCTTCTGTCATCGAATAAGGCGTCAGGATTCCAGTATCCACCAGATGTTGCACAGTGCGCTGCGCGTTCGGCAAGCTCATTTCCAACACATCCTGCACCCCGGCAACGGTAAGGATGGGGGTGTCAAACAACATATCCACCCACTTCCGCGTCGGCGCCAGCGCACGGGGTTGTCCCTCCCCATGGCTAGAATGCGCCAGGCGGGCACGATAAGTGTCGTGTACGTCACGCAGCGCCTTTGTCCGCCGGATCACGTCCCGGGCCTGGCTCTCCACACCTCGCAGGAAAAACAATACCCAGGCGCGCCAGTCCCCGTCCCGGCTGACGGCCAACAGATGGTCATCATACGCCTGCTGATGGCGCTCAAAGTGGACACTCATAGGGAGAGACGGGTGCGGAAGCAAGCCCCATTGGCGCAGCAATATCAAGATGAGCAGGCGGCCCACTCGTCCATTGCCATCCATGAAAGGATGGATCGCCTCGAGCTGATAATGAATGAAGGCCAGCCGCACCAGTGGATGGTGTTTGGGCTCAGCCGTGGACGTGAGGTAGGATTCAAGGTCGCGCAAGGCCGGCTGCATCTCTGCTACTGGCGGCGGCACATAGGTGGCCTCAGTCAGGCCGCCCGGAGGGCCAATCCAGTTCTGCGCCATCCGGAATTCACTGGGGGTCTGGCGTTGGTAGAGCTGAGCGTGCAGTTCACGCATGAACCGCAGGTTGACCGGTGCGCTGGCCACCCGCCGCAGACCGTGCTCCAGTGTGGCAACGTAATTCAATACTGCGCGCAGGTCGTCCTCGCTCGTCTTGGTGCTCGTGTCGGGCCATGCCAGTCGGTCGGCTTGACGAGCACAAAGGTCCGTCAGGTCAACCCGCGTGCCTGCCAGGCGGCAGGAGAACACTGCCTCGCGTCGGATGAAGGGCCGAACCAGTGTCTGCGGCTCGGGCAATGCCTGGCTGAGCCTGGCCAGATCGGTGACAACCTGACTGGCAGCGGCAATGTGTTGACTCAGCTCGATGTCCTGCGCCAGCTGCGGCGGCAACGGATTGGGCACAAAAGCCCAGAAATCGTCACCGGGCACCAACCGACCCGTCGGACTGTGGCGGAAAGATCTAACGTCCATAGCTACACCGGGGTAGACACCTGATTGCCATCCACCCGCCGGGTCAACAGCAGTCCGAGTGTCAGACAGACAAACGCCGTTACCCCCAGCATAGGTTGGATGCCCATAGCGTGGGCCAACAAGCCGCTGACCCACGACCCAGCGAACATGCCGATGGAGTATACCGACTGAAACAGGCCCATAGCGGTAGTGCGCTGCCGCTCCTCCACATGCTGTATGCTCCAGCCCATCAACACCGGGTAGCTGATGCCGAAGCCCAGGCCCAGGCAGCCCTGCGCCACGAACACCGATGCCAGCGAGGTGGCCACGGCGGCCAGACCGATACCCATTGCCGACAAGACAAAGCTGAGATAAACCAGGCGGCGTGCGCCCACACGGTCGACGATGACTGTCACCAGCACGCTGCTCAGTGCGCCGAGGGCCAGAGCCATGCTCACCAGGATGCTCTGAACAACATCGCTGGCGCCCAATTGTTTGGCCAGAATCGGTAGGAAGCCGAAGGTGGTGGCAAAGATGGCATAATGAGTGATCAGAGACAGGAGGGAGGGAAGCAACACGTCGCCCCGGGCAGCCAGACTGCCGATGCTGCTCAGCGAAGGCCGCTGAGGCGGACGCCGGCTCTCGTGGGTGCCCAGCATTGCAAAAAAGGCCACCACCGCCGCGCCGGCAGACAGATTGAAGGCTAGCGAGTATCCGCCCATCTCGTTGAGCCAGCCAGTCACGCTGGTAGCCAGCACCCGGCCGCCGAAGGCGATGAAATTGAGCCAAGCGGTGGCTCTCACCACGTCACGCGGCGGAAACAGGCTGCTGAACACGACCACCAGCGGCACCCAGGTGCCAGCCGCCAGCCCAGTGATGATCCGGCCAACCAGGAGCCCATTCGCTCCATCGGCGGCTCCCATCAGCCACGCACCCAGCCCAACGAGGGTCAAGCCCACCAGAATGAATGGTTTGCGCCAGCCCAGCCAGTCAGCGGCAATCCCCACGGGTAGCCGGATGATCGCCTGCCACAGGCCGTACATCGACAGGATCATCCCCACCGTCGCCAGATTTCCGGTCTTGGTCTGGGCATAGGTGGGTAATGTGGGCACATACAGATACAGACCCACCCAATACAAGAGAACGGTGATGACCACTAGAGCTATCGTCAGGCGGCGATTCATACTTGGGATGCTCCCTGGCTAGATCTGAACGGTTCTACTCATACCGCGTGGATGTCCGTGCAGACTGCTCAGAATGCTGGTGGGTGTTTGCCGACGATGAGACCCGGGAACAGCAAGACAGTGCTCCATAGTCATCACAAGAGATCAACCGGCCGGCCGGGCCGCCGCGGAAGGATCCGACGTTCAGAGCTACGCAGGCGAAGACGCCTGTTTCCCAGCCACACGCCAGGTCAACAGCAGTCCCAGCGCCACACAAACGAAAGTTGTCACACCCAGCATGGGACGGATGCCCATTGCGGCAGCCAGCAGGCCGCTGGTCCAGGGGCCGGCAAACATACCCACTGCATACACCGATTGAAACAGGCCCATAGCCGTGGTGCGCTGGCTGTCGTCCACGTGCTGAATGCTCCAGCCCATGAACACCGGATAGCTGATTCCGAAGCCCAGGCCAATACAGAATTGAGCCACAAAGATCATAACGACGGAAGAGGCGAGAGCAGCCACGCCAATGCCCGCTCCCAACACAACGATGCTGAGATAGACCAGGCGGCGTGCACCCACGCTATCGATAATGGCCGTTACCAACAAGCTGCTCAGCATGCTGAGACCGAGGACCATGGTCACCAGGGCACTCTGGATGACATCGCTGGCGCCCAGTTGCCTGGCCAGTATCGGCAGGAACCCAAATGTGGTGGCAAACAGGGCGTAATGAGTGACCGTCGCCAATAGAGAGGGAACCAGAAC
>JAUVRU010000027.1 GCA_030597485.1 Anaerolineae bacterium | reverse complement strand
TGGGCGCGGAAGGATCAGAGATATCCACCACCCACAAGCCGGCTTCATCATCGGCCACGTACGCGTGGCTGTCCACGACAGTGACAGATCGCACCAAGTCGGGGAGCACCAGGTAGCCGATCCGTGCCGGCGCGGCGGGATTGGCAACGTTGAGGATTGCTAGTTCAGGGCCAATGCCGACATAGGCGGACGAGCCTTCGATGAGCAGTGTCCCGACCGTTCCGCCAATATGCCCGACCAGCGTCACGTTCTGAGCAGGGGCCAACGTGGAAGGCAAACCCATAGTCAGGTGGTCTTCCCCCTCGGAGGTGGCGACAGCCTCCGCCGGCTGGAGACCATCGTCCTCTGGGGCGCCTAGGCCGTGGCGGGCAGCAGCGGTGTACAACGCCTCTGCCAGGGGCATAACGTCTATGTCGTCGGCACCCCGCAATGCGGGACAGTAGCTCCAGCTCTCGGCCTGAAACCAAATGCCGTCGCCAACTTGCCACCTGAAGATCTCGGTGTACCACTCAGGCGGCTGGTCCATTACCTCCAGGGTACCGTCCAGACCGTGAAATGGCACTGTTTCGAGAACTGACTGACCCTGGGCGCCGGAGCTGAGCGGCTCGAGATTCTGGACGTATATGTTATCAAAGTAGATGTCGGAGCCCTCCGGGTCCGGGCAGGGACCGGGCGACGGTGGATGGTGGATCACCTCTGCGTACGCCTGGGTGTCCGAGAAGGAGCCACTGTCGACGTTTTCTTCCCACCCCAACGTTACTGCTGCCTCGTCGGCAATGGCGGCGAACAACGCCTCGCCAGGGACGGGAGGCGAGGCCTGAACGATCGTCGGGGCTGCCGGCTCCGGCGAGGGTGTGGACGTACTTGGGACCAGTGTCGGCCGCGGCGCAGATGTAGCCGAAGGGAGGGGCGTTGGGGTGGCAATGTCGGCGGGCGGGCTGGCAGCGGCATAGGTCGTATCAGGCAACTCGGTGGCGAGCACAGCCGTGTCGGTAGCCGCCTCGGTGCCGGGAGCCGCAGTGGGAGTACCTATCCTGCAAGCGATCGTCGCGCCGACGAGACAAGCAATCGCGAACGTGAGGAAGAGGGCTCTTTTCATGGGAGATATCACAGGTACCTCCGGTGTGGTTCGCGACGCTGCCTACCAGCAGTGGCGCTACTTCATGTCCATCACCCGCCGCCAGACATCTTTGGCTCTTTCCGTAGCCGTAGCAGCGACGGCGGCTTCGTCGACGGTAAGCAATTGACGATCTTTCATCAGCATTTGTCCGTCGCAGATGGTGTGGGTGACCCGGCTGCCGTCCATGCCGAAGATGATGTGCCAGGGGTAATTGCCGTCAGTGATCGGCGTGAAGGGATAGTAGTCGAGCAGAATGATGTCAGCAGCGGCACCTGGCTCCAGCACCCCCACCGGCCGTGGCCAGAAGACATTGGCAAGCTGGGTGTTGTTGTCGAAGGCTATGCGCATCACGGTGTCGCCGGGCATTACTCGGGGGTCACCGGCGTTGATCTTGTGCAGGAGGTAGGTAACGTGCATCTCGGTGAACATGTTGTTGGAGAAGCCGTCGTTGCCCAGGGCAACGTTGATGCCGCGCCGCAGCATACCGGGCACGTCGGCCACGCCCACCGCGTTGTTCATGTTGCTGCGCGGCTGGTGGGTGACGTGGGTGCGCGTGTCGCGCAGGATGTCCATCTCGAAGGCGTCAATGTGGACGCAGTGAACGGCGATCGTCTTAGGTCCCAGCAGGCCCCGCTTCTCCAGCCGTTCCACCACTCGCAAGCCATATTCCTTCAGGCTGTCCCGCTGGTCGGCCTTGTCCTCGGCCACGTGGATGTGGAATCCGACACCCAGGTCCCTGGCCTCGGCCACACAGTGGGCCAGGGTGCGGTCGGACACGGTGAAGCTAGCGTGCAGGCCGAACGAGGCGGCCAGCCGGGGGTGCGGTTCGATCTTCATTTCTCTTATGAAGCGCACGTTCTCGGCGATGCCAGCCTTGGCTCCGGTATCGCCGTTGCGGTCCGTAACCTCGTAACACAGGCTGGCGCGCACGCCGGTTTCTTTCACCGCCTGGGCCACGGAGTCCAATGACCCCTCAATGGCATTGGGGCTGGCGTGGTGATCGATGAGGGTGGTGGTGCCGTGTCGGATGGCATCTACCAGGCAAACCAATGCGCTGTAGTAACTATCCTCAAGCGTGAGGGCCCGATCAATCTTCCACCACAATCTCTCAAGGATCTCGACAAAATTGGCGGGTGGCTGCCCCGGGATAGCCATGCCGCGGGCGAAGGCGCCGTAGAAGTGGGTGTGTCCGCATGCGAGGCCGGGCATGACGATCTTGTCCGTTGCGTCAAGCGTTTCTGCTTGGGGGTACCTGGCAACCAGGTCGGCTGTGGAGCCCACCTCCACAATGGTGTCGTCTTCGTAGAGGACCGCACCGCCGGGGATTACCCGCGGCGAGTCGCCAAAGGTGAAAACCGTACCGTTGGTGATCAGCATTATGGATTCCTCCTGTGGGGAAAAATGGACTGAACGCTAGTCAAGTCTCCCGGAGGCTACTCACGTGGTTCTGGACATTCTGGCAGATTCAGGTGACGTATTTCCCGCTGCAGCCTCCGGGAGACTGTGGCACCATCCCTGGCATGTTCGATGCCCACGGACCGGGTATCCGCTGCCCGCTATTGCTGTGAGAAGATCTCGATCATCAGGTAGGGATCACCCAAGGGGTAGAGGATGGGACAGGTGCAACCATGGGCGATGTACTCTTCCACCTTGGCCTTCACCTCTTCCGGGGTGCCGGTAGCGGTGATGCGTTGGACCAGATCATCAGGGACGAACCTCATCGCCTCCTTGATCTGCTCCTTGGTGGCCGGCCAGCCCAGAATGTTCTGAATCTGATTCACCACGTCATCACTGACACCGCTGGCCTTGGCGATGTGTGGCTGCTGGGCCAGGTATTGGGTCAACAGGGCTCGGGCGCCGTCCAGAGCGGCAGCCTTGTCGTGGTGCACGGAGCAGACGACCAGCTGGGGACGGTCCAGATCGTCCAGGGTGCGTCCGCCTCGCTGGGCCCCGATGCGCAGGTGCTCAAGCGCAGGATCGTTGTACTCGACGGGCACACAGTAGTTGAGAACCACGCCATCGGCAATCTCGCCAGCCAGTTCCATCATCTTCATGCCGGTAGCGCCGATCATCAGTGCCACGTTGCGTGGCTCACGCCGGCCGTGCACCACATCCAGCTCAATGCCCTCAACGTGGTGGAACTCACCGTGAAAGGTGACGTTTTCCATGGCCAGCAGCCGACGGATGACCTCGATCGTCTCCCGCATAGCCAGCAGGGGCTTGCGCCGCTGGATGCCAACATCCTGGGCGAGTGGGTCCCACCAGGCCCCGATGCCGCAGATGATGCGGTCGGGAGCCAGGTCGTCCAGGGTCAGCAGTGTGGCAGCCAGCAATCCGACGTTGCGTGTCCAGTTGTTGATAACGCCGGAGCCGACCTTGATGCGCTCGGTCACAGCAGCATAAGCGGACATGGGCACGATGGCGTCGCGCACCAGACGACTCTCCGCCTGCCACACGGCCTCAAACCCGTGCTTCTCGGCGAATTGAGCCAATTTCATCCCTTCGCGAATGGGATGGGCGTCTTGCAGATACAGGGCGACTCTGTCAATGGACATAGTTAGTGACCTCCTCTTGCAGATGACAGACTACAGATAACAGATGACAGGCCGCACATCCCATATCCCACGTCACAACCGGCCTATTTCGCTCTTCTGACCATGTCGAGGGCGATTTCGTTTTGGCGGGCGACGATCCGTTTCATATCGAGTTTCGGGATCTGGCCGCCCTCCACCACGATGCGACCGTTGATCACGGACAGGTCCACGGTGGGCGGCGTGCACATCAGCAGCGTGGCCACCGGGTTGTGGCAGGCTGCGCCGGCGAATTCCAACCGGTCCAGGGTGACGCCAACGAAATCAGCGGCCTTGCCGGGCTGAAGCGAACCCAAATCGTCGCGGCCCAGCACCCTGGCTCCGCCCAGCGTGGCCATCTCCAGTGTCTCCTCCACGGTCAGGGCAGCCGCTCCCTTGGTGACTCGTTGCAAGAGCAGTGCCTGCCGTGCCTCGGCCAGCATATGGGACGAATCGTTGGAAGCGCTACCGTCGACGCCGAGACTCACCTTCACACCGGCGTCCAGCATTTCGCGGATGGGCGCAATGCCCGAGCCCAGGCGCATGTTGGAGCTGGGACAGTGGGCGACGCCGGTGCCTGTCTCGGCCATCAGCTCAATCTCTTCCTGATTCAGGTGGACAGCGTGCGCGTACCACACATCAGACCCCATCCAGTCAAGCCGACGCATATACTCGACCGGCCGGCAGCCGAACTTCTGGAGGCAGAACTCCTCTTCGTCCAGCGTCTCGGCCACGTGGGTGTGCATCGCCAGCCCATGCTGGCGAGCCCAGGCGGCCGACCGCTTCATAGAGTCGCCGGTCACTGAGAAGGGGGAGCAGGGTGCCACCACCAGACGAAGCATAGAGTAGGGCTGGGGGTCGTGGAAAGCGGAAAGGAGCCTCTCGCAATTGGCGAGGATGGCGTCTTCTGTTTCCACCACGCTGTCCGGGGGCAGGCCACCCAGGGACTGTCCCAATGACATGCTGCCACGGCATGGATGGAAGCGCACGCCCAGCTCGCGGGCAGCCCGGATTTCATCGTCATGTCGCGAGTCGTGGGGCACCAGGTACAGGTGATCGCTGACCGTGGTGCAGCCGGACAGGAGCAGCTCGGCCAATCCCACCAGAGCACTGTGGTAGACGGCCTCTGCTGTCAACTCAGCCCAGATGGGGTAGAGGTAGGTGAGCCAATCGAACAGATTGGCGTTCTCGACAGCCGGCAGGGCGCGGGTCAGCGTCTGATACAGATGGTGGTGGGTGTTGATCAGGCCGGGCAGCACGACCATGCCGGTGGCGTCAATCACCCTGTCTGCCTCTGCTGGCAGGTCCGGAGTTGCGCCCACCATTTCGATGACGTTGTCCCCAGCGAAGATGGCTCCGTCAGCGATCGTGCGTCGCTCGTCGTCCATCGTCACCAGCATGCTGGCGTTCTTCAAGAGCAGGGTACCCATGCGTATGTTGCTCCCCAGTCTCCTGCAAAGAAGTATGTTGGAGATCGTGTGAGTGGCCCGGAGGCCATGCGCGTGGTCCTTGACGTATCGGCAGATTCGGGGGGCTGTTTCCTGCTTCAGCCTCCGGGAGACTCAGGCTACATACCTGGTTTGAACAGCAGGTTGCCGATCAGGGGACTCACCGGCAGCGGTCGCTCCCATTATAACACGCCCACCAACAGCCGTCAAAGAATCTGAGGATTGGGGAATCGGAGGGCTTCTGATGTGGGTGGGAGGCCAGGAGCAGGAAGCAGGAAGCCGGTGATATTGTGTCAAACATCGATCATGGTATAATTGTGAGCGTAACCAGCCGGGTAGACCGGCCGGAGAGTGGAAGGTCGCATGCTGATTCTGGCAGTGGATGTGGGCACTGGCACCCAAGATATCCTACTCTTTGACAGCGATCGAGAAGTAGAGAATTGCCTCAAGATGGTCATGCCGTCGCCCACCATGCAGGTGGCAGCATCGGTGCGGGAGGCCACGCGCCGCGGGGATGATGTATTGCTGACAGGGCTGTTGATGGGGGGAGGTCCCTGTGCCTGGGCGATCAATGATCATCTGAAGGCAGGCTATCGGGTATATGCCACGCCATCGGCCGCCCGAACGCTTGACGATGACCTGGAAGCGGTGGCAGCCACAGGGGTGACGCTGGTGAGCGACGATGAGGCGCGGGCCTTCGGCCGACCTGTCACCCGACTGACCATGGCCGATTTTGACTATCAATCGATTGCGCATGTTTTTGGTCGCTTTGATGTGAAGCTAGACCGCGATCTGGACGGGTTGGCGATTGCGGTTTTTGACCACGGCAACGCTCCCCCCGGGGTGAGTGACCGGCTGTTTCGCTTTCGCTACCTGGAGGAGCGGGTGCGTGCCGAAAACAGCCTATCAGCCTTCGCTTTCTGGTCACAGGATGTGCCCCGTATTATGACACGTATGCAGGCAGTAGCTTCAAGCGTGCCGCGGGACGATATACCGGTCATGCTGATGGATACTGCGCCGGCGGCCGTGCTGGGGGTGCTGCAGGATCAGAGCCTGGGCGGGCGACGGCCTGTCATCGTGGTCAATGTGGGCAATTTCCACTGCCTGGCCTTCCGATTGGGGACGGGCGGCATTGAAGGGGTGTTCGAGCACCATACCGGGGAGATCACGGTCGAGCAGCTGGAGGGTTTCCTGGACAGACTGGCTGACGGCACTCTCACCCACGCCCAGGTCTTTGAGACCAACGGGCACGGCGCCATTCTGTTCCGCGACGACGCCCTTCCCCCCGACTCACGCTGTCTGGTGGTCACCGGTCCGCGACGGAGCCGGCTTCGCCATTCGCGTCTCTCGCCCTGCTTCGCTACCCCTTTTGGCGACATGATGCTGGCTGGCTGTTACGGCCTGATCCGAGCCTACGGCGATCTGTGCCCGCAGGCGATCCCGACAATTGATGCGGCACTGGCCAGTCGGGGAGAGAAACCATTGTGGTAAGATACTGAGTGAAAGGGAGCAAGCGCCCCATGGGTTTCCCGATACGCGTATACACGTTGTCCTATCTGCTGACAGGAGAAATCGAATCGCAGGATGCTTTTCTGAGCTGGCTCAACAATCCTAGCAAGGAGAGCCTGAACCTGTCGGGGGTGGAAGGCCTGGCTTTGGACCCAAGTGCGGTGTTGGCCAGTGTCACCCAGCCGGAGGTTGTGGTGTCCAAACACCAGGTTATGGCGATCGATATGATGAGCCCCGAGGCTGCGGCGTGGGTGACGATGCCTCCACGCGCTGAGATGGGGGTGTTGTATACTCCACGTTTCATCATCCAGGCCCATCTGCATCCGGCGGGCGATATGCGGGTCAGCAATCTGTTCAATGTGATGAGCGGGATGTTCTTTCCCACCAGCCGTGCTCAGCTGCATCCCATCGTTCCCACCTGCGACCTGCCCACGGACTATGCCCGCCTGTTGATCGTCAACAGATCCTACGTTGACTTCTTTCACCCTAGAGACTGAGTGGGCCAAGATTGCAGGGTCTACGGTTCTTATCCGATGGCATCTGTCTCCTCGATCGAATCATCCTCCGCTGGGCCCGGTGCCTGGGGGCGGGCTGTGGCCGCATTTGAGCGCATTTGCGGGACCGTTCTGTCTGATCGGGCCGCACGGCGTGTCCTGGGGCTGACCATTCTCCTGGCGGCCCTGGCTCCTCTGGGTCCCCTGGCGGCCAATCGTTTTCATCACGACGAGGCTGTGTACAGCAGCTGGGGACTGGATATTGCCAGCGGACGAGACCTGATGGTCAGTGGCTCACCGGTGGACAAGCCACCTCTTTTTCTGTACGTGCAGGCTCTTTCTTTCCGTCTCTTTGGCCCCACCGAAACCGCAGCCCGACTGCCATCTCTGGTGACCAGCGTCGTTAACGTGATCCTACTTTATCAGCTGGGGAGGCGGCTCTATGGGCAGGGCGTAGGCCTGTTGGCCGCCTTCCTGTTGGCCGCTTCCCCATTCGCCATCCTCTTCGCGCCCACGGCCTTCACGGACCCGATGATGATTACGTTTGTGCTGGCCGGTTGTCTGATGGCGGCGCAGGGGCACTGGGGGTGGGCCGGGTTGCTGCTGGGACTGGCGGCTATGACCAAGCAGCAAGGAATCCTCTTCGTTCCGCTGGCCGTGGGAATGGCCCACGTGTCGAGGCTGGGGCGCTCCAGGGTGGTGAGTCCGACCGAAACGGCGGCTGGGGGAGACAGTGCAACACCACGGGGCATATCGGGCGTAACGCGGTTCTGGATCGGCCTGCTGGTTGTGCTGGCCCTGACAGTGATGTGGGATGTTGCCCGCGGACGCTATCCTGGTTTTCTGGTACAGGGTCTGCTCAGCTACGGTGATCTGTCACTGGGGTCAATGGTGATTTGGGAGCGCCTGGCTGGCTTCGTGAGTCTGCTGCGTTACAGTTCCGGCTCTACCTTGCTGAACGGAATCTTGCTGATAGGCCTGGCCATACTGTTGGTGGTCGACGTGGTAATCTTGGGGGCTTCTGCACGCGGTGGGAAGACGCAACTGGAATCGAATCTGCCGCAACCAGGATCTGACAGGCATGTGCCCTCGCTGATGGGAGCGCGCGTTGATTTGCTTGTCATCGGGTTCGTTGTCTTCTTTCTCCTTTGCCATTCCATCATTCCGTTCCGGGTCTGGGACCGCTATATGTTGGGCATCGTCCCCTTCCTGTGTCTGCTTCTGGGCCGGGTGCTGACCCTGCCCTGGCGTTGGCTCCACCACAGACGCAGCGGTCTCACTGCCGGGGACGTTGGGAATACAGGGGCAACGGAGATGTCACCTGGCTTGAGACCCCCTTCGACTGGCGCTACCTACTCGGTGTACAATGTGTTGGACAGCCGTCTGGTGACGTCGATCTCGAGGTGCCTGTACCTGCTGTTGTTGACTGCTGTGCTCTCGACCACCGCGGGTCCGGTCCGGGATGCGGCTGCCAGTCGCTTGCCGATCGGGGGCGACCACGGAGCTTACCAGGGAATTGAGCAGGTGGTGGACTACTTTCGGACCGTGCCTGGGGACACGACCCTTTACCACCGTTGGTTGGGCGGGCATTGGCGCTTCTATCTGTGGGGCAGCCCCTACGATTTTCGAGCCTGGACCTCCCCGGCCGACTTGGCTGCACAGGCAGCTGCCCTCCCAGGCGCCAGCCGCTATGTGGTGTTTCCCAGCTGGCGGTCGTCCACTGAAGCGCGGCTGGCTCTTGGCAGGTCCGGTCTGTCTCTGCGGGAGGTACATCGTGCGCTGCGGAGTGATGGCACCGTGTCGTTCATCGTGTATCGTATTGAGGAAGCCCGATGAAACGGGCTGACCTGTTGCGCGCCGTTGCTGCTGGCAGCCTGATGGTCGGGCTGACCCTGGTCTTCTTCTGGAAGATCATCTTCACCAACCTGATCCTGGTGGGCATCGATTCCTTCCTGTACTTCTATCCATACCAGGCCTATGTGACCCGGGCATTGCTCGACGGGCAGTTCCCGTTGTGGAATCCACATCTGTTTCTGGGTGCGCCCCTTTTCGCCAACATGCAGACGGCGGTCCTGTATCCGTTTCACTGGTTGTTCCTGGGTCTGTCGGTGCCGAAGCAGGTGGCAGCCTCCATTGTGCTGCACGTGGCCCTGGCGGGGTTGGGCGTGCTGGCCTACGCTCGACGTTCGCTGGGGCTGGGCTGGCTGGGCGCGTTGGCGGCTGGGATGATTTTCGCGCTGGGAGGTTACCTGGGCGGTCAGGCGGGGCACATCAATCAGCTTAGCGGTGTGGCCTGGCTACCGTGGGCCTTCCTGCTACTTGATATGGCTGTAGGCAGACAGCGGCGCGTCGTCGCCGCGCTGGTGCTGGGTGCTGTCATCGCCCTGATGATTCTGGCCGGCCACGCCCAATCTGTGTTCATCTGCTTGGTGGGATTAGCGTTGTACGTCCTGGTTGGTGGACAGGTTCGGCAGCCTGCCCATGACGGTGGGATGCCGGGGGAAGGTATGCTGTCTGAAGATCGGGGTGCGGCGAAGCGCCTGCGCCTCAATCTGGATCTGATAGGTCTCGGGCTTCAGCGCCTGAAATCCCGTCTCCCCTACCTGTTGGCTCTGGCGGTGGCGGTGGCCGTAGCGGTGCTGCTGGCGGCGGTTCAGCTCCTGCCCACGCTTGAGCTTTCAGCGCTGTCGGTGCGCAGCGGTGGCCTGTCCTATCGAGAGGCCACCTCGTTCAGCCTGAATCCCTGGCTGCTTCATTTCACCCTGTTGCCCCCATTTGGCGTGGACCTGGCACAGGTTTTTGGAGAGGCCTACAGCGAATACGTGGCCTACGTGGGGATCATCGGTTTGGGTCTGGCTCTGTACGCGGTGTGGCGAGGCTGGGTACGGCCGGCCGGCGAGGTCAGGGGCCTGCTCGCGGCTACGCGCTTCTTCACTCTCCTGGCAGCGCTGGGTTTCTTCCTGGCCCTGGGGCGCGTCAATCCTTTCTACTATCTGCTGTACAAGGTCGTTCCCGGCTTCGATCTCTTCCGGGCTCCGGCCCGCTGGATGCTGCTATACACGTTTGGCATGTCCCTGCTGGCCGGCATTGGGCTGCAGTTGCTGTCTGGCCTCCGGCCTCTCACGCCCGGCCGGCGCGATGAGCGACGGGCCAAACTTGAGACGGCCGGTGGTCGCCGTCCGCGAATCGCCTCCGGGGTATCCGTGATGCTGTTTGTCGTGCTGTGTGTCGAGCTGTTCGTGGCCAGCCGGGGGCTGGGCTACAATCAGCCAACCGCGCCTGAGGCTTTCACCTTTCTGCGTCCCTCAATCGCTCACCTCAAAACCGATCCCGGACTGCATCGCTTTCTCAGCCTGTCGGGTATCGTGTATGATCCCGGGGATCTGGCGGAGATGCGCGCCATTTTTGCCGATCAACTGCCGGAGGAGGCGATCTACGACTACGTGGTGGCTGCCAAGCAGAAAGAGGTGCTGTTCTACAACCTGCCGCTTCTGTACGGATTCTACAGCGTGGATGGGTATGACGGCGGACTGCTGCCGTTGCGTGAGTTCGTGACGATGCAGCGCCTTTTCCTGGATGAAGATCGACTGTCGGTGGATGGCCGGCTGCGGGAGAATCTGCACGACGTGCCACCCGGCCGTTTGCTGTCGCTGCTGGGAGTGAAATATGTCGTCACCGACAAGGTGTACGATGTGTGGATTGATGGGGTGTTCTATGATCTACAGTTCTCTGCCCGGCTGAGTCCCGGTGGCATTGCCCACGTCGAGACGACACAGCTGCCAGACTTCCCGACCACGGCGCTGGGTGTGATCTCTCACCTGGACGGTGCCCAGAACGTGGCTGACGGTGTGCGGGTGGCTCGCATCGCGGTCACGGATGATACCGGCTGGTCGCAGCGCTTCGATCTGTGGGCCGGTCGCGACACCAGCCAGGGCCGGTACCAGGTGGATGTCGAGCACGAGCAGGCTCGGGTGGGACACACGTGGCGCGACGATCCGGAGGGCAGCGACTACATCACGCTGATCCCCCTGGATTCCCCTCGGCGACTGACCAGCATCTCGGTGGAGGGAACCACACCAGCTGGCGAGTTTGTGCTGCGTGGACTGAGCCTGGTGGACACCCGTACCGCCACTAGCCGCCAGCTGACGCTGTCGACGGAAGGACGATACCAGCTGGTGCACTCCGGGGACGTGAAAATATACGAGAACCTGGAGGTGCTGCCGCGTGCCTTCGTCGTTCACCAGGCGGAAGTCAGCGGCGACGACGAGGAGGCCATCGCTCGCCTGCGAGACCCGTCCTTCGATCCGGCCCAGACGGTTGTCCTGGATCAGGGAGAGGCGCTGACCGGCACAGGGAGCGGCCTGGCGGAAATCACTCACTATGGGCCAGAGCGGGTCGTCGTGAACGTCACCAGCAATGCGCCTGGCTACTTGGTGCTGACGGATACCTTCTATCCCGGTTGGATTGCCACGGTGGATGGTGAGCCCATCCCGATACAACGTGCTGATCTCATGTTCCGGGCGGTGCAACTGGAACCGGGCAGCCACCGGGTGGAGTTCCGCTACCGGCCGGTCTCCGTGCGCCTGGGGGCCGGGATCAGCGCTGCTGCCCTGCTGCTGTGGGTGGGAGGGCTGATCTGGTCGCTGTGGCTGTGGTCGCGGAAGAAACCAGGTTCGCGAGCTGGATGACTTGTCCTTCCGGGTACGCGAAGACGCGAGAGAAGACACCATCTACTTTCCACACCTGGTGGCCGCGTCCCAACTGTCTCTGACTGACGTTTGATGAACGGTTACCCCTCTGGCGGAGGAGGGGAAGGGGACGGACTACTCTCTCAGAACCGTTGGGAAATAGACCGCA
>JAUVRU010000211.1 GCA_030597485.1 Anaerolineae bacterium | reverse complement strand
TCCATGATTGTTGTGCCCCCCTCGGCCAGTTCGTAGAGCAGGTCCCAGAAGGCACGTCGCGAGATGGGATCCACGCCAGCGGTCGGCTCGTCCAGGAAGAGCATCTGCGGTTCGTGGATGATGGCGGTGCCCAGCGCCAGCCGCTGCTTCCACCCGCCCGAGAGGTTGCCCGTCAACTCCCGCTCACGACCCGCCAGCCCGGCCATTCTCAGGATGTACTCTTTCCGCTCCCTGAGCCGCCTGCCCCGCACGCCATACGCGCCGCCGAAGAAGTTCAGGTTTTCCCGTACTGTCAGATCATCATACAGGCTGAACTTCTGTGACATATACCCTATCCGTTTGCGGATCTCCTCCGCCTCCCGGGCAACGTCAAATCCAAGGACGTGGGCTGTGCCCGACGTAGGCTCCAACAGCCCCAGCAGCATGCGGATGGTAGTCGTCTTGCCAGCCCCGTTGGGCCCCAAGAACCCGAAGATGATGCCGGTCGGCACCTCGAAGCTGATGCCGTTTACGGCCGTGAAGTCGCCGAATCCCTTGGTCAGGTTTTTGGCCTCCACGGCGTACTCGCCGCCGTATGCTTCCATTTCAGCTCTCCTCGACCTTTTCTGCCTCTTGCGTTGCCTGACGCCGCACCAGGGAAATGTAGGCCTCCTCCATACGCGGGCTGGTGACGCGTGTTCCTTCCGTGCCCATGTCGTGCCTCTGCAAGGTCCGCTCTATCTCAGGAGCCCGTCGTCCAGCGTCATCCACGAAGACGTGCAACAGATCACCGAACATCTGTACTTCACGTATTCCATCCAGGACTTTGATGACCTCGCGTGCCTGG
Source organism: Anaerolineae bacterium (assembly GCA_030597485.1). Classification (GTDB taxonomy): domain Bacteria; phylum Chloroflexota; class Anaerolineae; order 4572-78; family NAK82; genus JAUVRU01. The sequence goes on along the minus strand of JAUVRU010000211.1, from coordinate 4,271 downwards.
CGCATTCTCCCAACCCCGAACAGCGTTGCCGAGGTTGGCCTCAATTCGATCATCTCCCCCTCAATCATTCCCTTGATGTTATCCGGCGTGTCGCACACTATGATCCTGCCTTCATACACCAGCCCAACCCGGGAGCAGCGTTCAGCCTCGTCCATATACGGGGTACTGACCAGGATGGTCGTGCCCCGTGCGTGCAGGCTGGACAGGATGTCCCAGAACTCGCGGCGAGACACCGGATCCACGCCCGTGGTGGGCTCGTCCAGATACAGGATCTCGGGCTCGTGTATCAGACAGCAGGCAAGGGCCAGCTTCTTCTTCATGCCGCCCGAGAGATGCCCTGCCCGCCTGTTCCGAAACTCCGTCAGCCGGGCGAAATCGAGCAACCTCTCCAGGCGAGCCTCGCGTTCCGCACCGCGCACGTCGAAGATGTCGGCAAAAAAGATCAGGTTCTCCTCTACGGAAAGGTCCGGATACAGGTTGAATTGCTGTGCCATATAGCCGATGTGATGCTTGATGTCTTCCGCTTGCCGGCGCGTGTCGAAGCCGCTTACCGTGGCCTCTCCCTCAGTTGGGTTCATAATGGCCGCAAGCATGCGAAACGTGGTCGTCTTGCCCGCACCGTCAGGGCCCACCAGGCCGAATACTTCTCCCCGTCGCACCTCCAAATTGAGGCCATCGACGGCCAGTACTTTTCGGAACCGTTTGGTCAGGTTGGTGGTGCTGATCACTACCTGGTTGCGATGTTCGTTGCTGCTCACTCCACATCCCCTATAGCCTGAGAATCAGTCCAGACGTTTCTTGAAGCTGGTGGCAGCCAGTGTCACCATGACAGCTCCGATAATGGACATTGCCCATAACTCCGTGCGCAAGACATCCGCTCCCACCCCCTTGAGAATGATGCCCCGGATGACGATGATGATGTAGCGCACCGGGATGACGTAGGACACATCTGGTCTCACTCCCACCTCTGCCGCGTCAGAAAGAACAGCGTCAGCGAATTGATCACGACGCCCAGCCCCAGGGCAATCACGATGTGTTCCCAGAAAGCCGATATCCCCGCTCCCTTGAGCAATATGCTGCGAAAAATGAACATGTAATGGTAGATGGGGAACAGGTTCGCCAGACGTTGCATCAGGACAGGCATGTTCTCCACCGGCACGCCGTAGCCGGTGAAGAAGAACTCAACCATTATCCATCCAAAAACGAGCATCGAAGCTTGCATTTGATTGCCAGCCCAGGCAGACGCGGTCAGCCCTATCCCCAGCTCAACAAACAGGAAGAAGAAGGAGATGACCAGCAGCAAAGGCCACGAGCCACGCATGGGCACGCCAAATCCGTGGAGGCACACGAACAGCATCAGGATGAACGAAATGAAGGCCAGACAGACGGCAGGGATGGCCTTGGCGATGATCAGCTCGGCGTGCCTCACCGGTGTTACCATGATTTGCTCCAGCGTGCCCCTCTCCTTCTCGCGGGCGATGCCGATGCTGGCGATTATGAGCGCTACCGCAAAGAACATCATCCCTGCCTCGGCTGGCAGGGTGAAGACAGACTGCTTCAATTCCTCGTTGAAACGCACCCGCACCCGCGGCTCAACCAGCGAGATGTCCACATCACGCCCGCCGTTCCACTCCTTGAGCAGGCGGGAGTTCAGCTCCTCGATCACTCCTTGAGCGGACCGCAGCGCCTCCCTGGCTGCCATGGGATCAGCGCCGTCCAGTATCAGGCTCACCTGGGCTGGCGCGCCGGTGGGCGACATCAGGCTGTCGGCATAGCCGGCCGGTATGATCAACGCAGCCACCACCTGGCCCGATTCCACCAGGGGTCGGACATCGCCCTCCCTGTCGAGACGATGCGTGAAATCGAAGGTCTCGGTGTTTGCCAGGGCAACCACCATCTGCCGGCTCTGCTGGCTCCGATCCAGATCGACCAGAGCGGTGGGGAGATTCATGATGGGTGCGGAAGTGGCCCATGCAATGGCTGACAACTCGATTATCGGCCCCAACACGATCAAGGGCGCGAACACCCTGTCACGCAAGAGTTGAAGCAGCTCTTTGACCATCAGTGCCCATATCCTGCCCAACATCCGATATCCCTCTCAGGGCGCGAGCACCCTGTCACGCAAGAGTTGAAGCAGCTCTTTGACCATCAGTGCCCATATCCTGCCCAACATCTGATATCCCTCTCATTGAAAAACCAATTGAACATCAGACAAACCAGGCACTTGCGCGGGGTCTACCGGAGACCTGTACGATGCCCAGTTTACTTCTCTATCAGACCCGCTTCTTGAAAAGCTTTATGGATATGGCAGCATATACCAATGCTGAGCCTAGCAGGATCAACGCCTGATTCCTCAGCGAGTCCAGCCCTTGCCCCTTGATCATGAGACCGCGCGTTATGGCCACGAACGATGTGGCCGGCAACATCTGGGATTCCATCTGCATCTCGGGGGGCATGCTGCCTATGGGGTAGAAGATGCCGGCCAGGAACAGGGAAGGGAATATGAACACCAACATGCCCCCAAGAATGGCAACCGCCTGGGTACGAATGAAGATGGATAGCACCATCGCCATGCTGAACGATGCCAGGAAAAACAACAGGCATAGTGCCAGGTAGATGAAGAAACTGCCCCGAAAAGGCACCTTGAACACAGCAACCGCCGCCAGAGCGCAGAGAACGGCGGAAATCATGCCCAGCGCCACGTACGGCAGGACTTTGCCGATCAACAGCTCACCCCGCCCTAATGGGGTGGCGAACACGATTTCCATCGTTCCCAGTTCTCTTTCCCGCGCCAGCGCGCTCATAACGTTTATGGCCGGAAGCGTGAGGGCGATGGCCAACATCGCGGGCACCAGCCCGTTGAGATTGCGCAGGCCGGGGTTATACCACTCGCGCACCCGCAGGTCTATGGGCACGGCGTCCAGCCCGACGGGCGCAGTCCGCCCCAACGTCCGCATCGCCTGCTCAATGCCGAAGGCCTGACTGCGGCTGGCCACGTGGGTGATGACGTGCCCCGCCGTAGTGGGGTCGGTGCCATCCACCACGATCTGCACAGCCACCGACCCGCCACCCACCAGCGTCTCTCCGAATCCGGGCGGTATGACGATCAGTGCCTTTATCAGGCTCCGGTCGAACCAACCCTCCGCCTGGCCATAGCTCTGTGCCTCGCGCCCTATGACGACGTCCTGGCTGTTGGACAATGTCATCAGGAAGCGGCGAGAAAGGGCACTCTTGTCCCGGTCCAGCACGGTGATGGACACACCCTTTATGTCCTGGGCCAGCGCCACAGAAAACACGATCATGACCAGGAGGGGTATCAGAACCAGGATCAGCATGCTACCCCCACGCCGGGTGTGACGCATCTCCTTGACCACCACGGCCCACGTCTTTCGAAGGCTCATCCCACTCTCCTGCGTCCGTATTCGTTGATATGCCGGCCGGCCAGTTCGGGGTATGGGGACCTTCCCTTTCTGAGCTCAGTCACGACCATCTCCCCAGACTGTCATTTCGTCTTGTGCCTTCTCCCCAACGCAATCGGGGACTTCGTCCGGTGAGAAGCCGGCGCCGGGAATATGCCTCGAGTTGCGGACTGGACCTCATCCACGGAGATGAACGCGTTTGGGCTGAGTCGGGTGACTGCGTTCACCACGTCTTGAAGGCTCTTGCGCCTGATTACAGTATGGAGCAGCTGAACCCGACCGTGGGCGCCCTGAGCCTCAACGCTGGTCACACCGTGCCCGGCAGCCCGAAGGCAGCACAGCAATTCGGTTGCATCCTCTTCTGTGATCACCTGAACCAGCAGCTTGCCCAAAGCCAGCTTGTCTTCCAGCAGAATGCCAACATAAGTTCCGGTGGCAAACCCGGCCGCGTACGCGATGTAAGTAACCGGATTACTGAGATTCTGCATGATCTGGGTGATGACCACCAGCCAGATGAGCACTTCAAAGAAGCCCAGGATTGCCGCCACTCTCCTGCCTCTGGCCAGGAATATGATCCGGACCGAGCCGATGGAGACGTCCAAGGCTCGCGCGGCAAAGATCAGGATGGGCACCACAACAAAGGCAAACACCTGAGAGTTGAAAAAGCCCGAATTGAAGAAAGCGATGTCGGCCATACGTGCCCTCCTTCCAGTTGCTCGGTACCAGATTACAGGAGTGGTTCGCTGTTCCGACTCAACTGAGTTGAGAAGCGGCGGAACGCTCCGTCAGCGTCGCTTGAACCACTGAACCATAGAAATCCCCTCATCCCCCAAATCCCGGCCCAAAACCTGC
>JAUVRU010000305.1 GCA_030597485.1 Anaerolineae bacterium | reverse complement strand
GGCCGACCAGGGCCAGCGCCTGGCCTGGCTGGCGAAGTATCTACCCCTCTTCCCTGGCAGCGGCATTGTCTATTGCCTGACCGTGGCTGATGCCGAGCGGGTAGCCGCGTGGCTCAAATCCAGAGGTGTCTCCGCTGAAGCCTACCACGCGGGGGATAGGGGTATGGACCGTGTCGGGCTGGAACAATCGCTCCTGGACAATGAGGTAAAAGCCCTGGTGGCAACCGTGGCTTTGGGCATGGGATTCGATAAGCCGGACCTGGGGTTCGTGATTCATTTCCAGCGCCCCGGCTCGGTGGTGGCCTACTACCAACAGGTTGGGCGAGCGGGCCGGGAGGTAGACCCCGCCTACGGCATCTTGCTCAGCGGGCGGGAGGACGATGAGATACAGGATTACTTCATCGAAAGTGCTTTTCCCAGTCCCAGAATCATGGCGGAGATTCTGGAGGCGTTGGAACAGGTCGAAAGCATGTCAATCAGAGAGATCCTGGCAAAGGCGAATGTCCCATACTCAACGGCGGAGAAGGCTCTGAAACTCCTCGAAGTCGACGGAGCCGTGGGTAGGGAAGGCCGCCGCTACTTCCGCACACCCAACCCCTGGCAGCCTGATTGGGAGCGAATCGAGCGGGTCACCGCCCAGCGCCGTGAGGAATTGGCCCAGATGCAGGAATATGTATATCACAACGAATGTCTGATGGAGTTCCTGGCCCGGGCGTTGGATGATCCAGATGCCGGTCCCTGCGCCGTGTGTGCGAATTGCCAGGGCCGCGGCCTCTCTGCCGAGGTCCCCACCGAACTTGTGGCCGAGGCCGTGGAGTTCCTCAAGCTTCGGGACCTGATTCTTAAACCGCGCAAGTACTGGCCAACTGGACTTTTCCCCGATCGCAAGCCCTCCATTCCAACGGATATGTTAAACGTGCCCGGTCGCGCCCTGTGTGAGTATGGCGATGCCGGCTGGGGCAAGCTGGTGCGCGAGGGCAAGTATCGCCACGGCCATTTTGACGACGCGCTGGTACGGGCGGCCGCTGAACTGATCCGCGAACGCTGGTGCCCGGATCCGCTGCCTGAATGGATAACGGCCATCCCGTCGCGGCGCCACCCACGGCTGCTACCCGACTTCACCGAACGCCTGGCGGTTGTGCTGGGGTTGCCCTTCGTTCCCGTCCTGATCCGCACCGGCGACGCGCCCGAGCAGAAGACGATGGCCAACAGTACCATGCAGGCGCGTAATGTTATCGGCACGCTGTCAATCGGCGATGGAGTGCCACAAGGCCCAGTCTTGCTGGTTGATGATATCATTGACTCCGGCTGGACTCTCACCCTGGCCGGATGGCTGCTGCGAAATCACGGCAGCGGCATTGTCTATCCCTTTACGTTGGCTCGTGCCGCTGCCAGAAAGGCTTGACCGTGACGCTTACCACTGATTTTCAAGCAGTGTTGCTCCTTTGCTCCCAACTGGGTCTGGCCGGACAGCCTGACCCTAAACCGCTCACCTTGCGTGAATGGAACCCACTGGCACGTAGACTGCAAGAGTCGCCCCTGGTTCGACCAGGCGCGCTGCTGGGGCTCTCTGCCGCCGATATGAGAGCCAGCCTGAACATGTCCGACGACGAGGCCGAACGTTTGGCCCGCCTGCTGGACCGGGGCGGATCGTTGGCTATCGAGCTGGAACGTCTGGCCTCGCTGGGCATCTGGGCCGTGACTCGTGCCGATGCCCACTATCCACAACGACTGCGGCAGCGGCTTCGGGAAGCGGCCCCCACGGTGCTGTTTGGCTCGGGGGAAATGGCGCTGCTGGCCCAGCCGGGTCTGGCGGTTGTGGGCTCGCGCCGTACGGACGACAAGGGGCAGCAAATGGCCAGCCTGATCGGCAACGCCTGTGGGCGCTCGGGACTGGTGCTCTACTCTGGTGGCGCCCGCGGTGTCGATAGCATTGCCACCCAAGCGGCCCTGGAAGCGCGCGGGACTGCTGTGGGCGTACTGGCTCACAGTCTGGAAAAGGCCATCCGCCCTCCTGACACTCGAGCTGCCCTGGCCCGTGGTGACCTGTCACTGGTGACGCCCTATGTGCCCAACGCTGGCTTCAGCGTAGGGGCAGCGATGGGGCGCAACAAGCTGATCTACGCGCTGGCGGACTATGCCCTAGTCGTGGCCAGTGATCCCGGTAAGGGGGGAACGTGGGCAGGCGCCACCGAGGCTCTCAAGGCCGGCTGGGTGCCGGTGTTCGTGTTGGAGGGGCCCGATGTCCCTGAGGGGAACCGACTCCTGCTCCAGAAGGGGGCTTTACCCTTTCCCGAGGACGCGGTGGAGTCATATGGGACACTGCAACGTTGGCTGGAAGATCACGCGGCCGCCCGTCAGCCCCGACTTCTCTAGGGCCAACTCCTCTTGGCTGCGAACACTTACATTTCCAGCGCTACACCATCCCCTTGCGGGACAATCAATGTTGGGGCAAAGTACATCTCGTGGGTTCATCGTTCGCACTCCTGGATTTGGTGTCAGAACCATCCGGTATGCACAATGAACCCATTCTATTCAAATTCCCACGGTTTGACGTGGTGCCACCCGTTCAGTACCCAAGCAATACAACGCTGATTTCGCAGATATGACGCAGGCATGACCAAGAAACGCCAGCGAGAATCAGCGTCAATCTTGATCGAGTACGGCCCCGGCAGCAGCATCCGGAGCCACGTCGCCAAGCGCACCATGGGAGCGGCGAACTGGCACCAGGGCAGGCTCACAGCGTTGCCTTTCCCATCACCGTGTTCCCTCCCAACGACCGGGATCAGCGTGATGCTCTGCGGTAGATAGCGGTTGGCGATCGGTGGTCAGCCATCAACCCGCTTCGCTGACCGCGGGATAACTCGCACTCGTTCAACGAACTGGCGCCCGGCGTTCACGCTCAACAACCATCAGGCGGCCGCGTACTGGCGGATGTCCACCTGAGCACCGACCCGGGCCATTTTTTCCGCTGTTTCCAGCAACTGCGCGGCCACCTGCTCATCCACATACTCTTCGCCGCAGTTAGGACACACCTGCGCCGGCACCCCTTTCACCACCAGAGTCAGCTGGTCGCGTTCCAGGGTGACGGTCGCCGTCCCGCTCTGCGTTTCAGTCCCCTTGCAGACGATGCATTTCATAGCTTTCTCCTCCTGAACCCTTCCTCCCAGCGGGCGGGGCGGGGCTCGTAGGCAGTAATCACGATTATCTCCTGATCAGCAGGGTTGTCCGCTACTACCACGTGTAGCGGACGGTCGGCGCACCAACCGAGTATCAGGCGACTGGGATAGGGCTTGTCGTTTGGGTAGTCCTCTACCACTTCTCCAGTCATCAGAACACGCCGCACGTCGTCTATGCTGATTGTACGTTGGAAGATACGCTGGATGGCGTGCACGCGGAACGTAATACGTTCACCATTCAACGCCAAGGCTCCTTTCGGATGTCGGTGAGCGTGGCCAGTGAACTCCCCAGGGACCAGTCGGTGCCAGCAGGTATTCTCATGGTCAACATCTCTTTCGGTACTGATGCAATTATATGTCCACACGTGATGTGGAGCAATTCACTTCATTCCATAGCAGGCTCACAGCACTGCCCTTCCGATTACTGTGTTACCCCCCGACGACCTGGACCAGCTGTTGGGGTATCTGGGAAACAAGACAGGGAGCGGAGACCGAGAAGTCGCCCGCGACCTAGCTCTACACTTCGCCTGCGTAACCGCCTGTCGCGCTGGGGAAACCGCCAGGTTGACGTTGGATTGCCTGAACTTGGCAAATCACGAAGTGATCGGCACTGGCACCAGCGTCAGGAAAACGTGCACGATTCCGACAGAACGGGGCGTTCTTGTCTGGAGTTGAGGCCAAAGCCAGACTCTTAATCAGTAGGTTCCAGGTTCGATTCCTGGGCGGCTCACTTCAAGTCAAGACGTCAAACAGGCATGGCAGAAGCAGATCATGACGGTCACCCCCGGCCATTGACTCACAGAGCCCCGCGCTGGGATGGGCGCGAGGCTTTTTTGTTTGCAGGCACGGCATCAGAGTTGAGGAACAGGTGATGGCCGTGAACAGCAG
>JAUVRU010000130.1 GCA_030597485.1 Anaerolineae bacterium | reverse complement strand
TCAATGGGCACCATCTGGTGAATGTCGTGCTCAGGGCCCACAGGGGGCTGATCCTGGGCAAAGATCTCTGTGGTGCGCTCCGGGCAGACCTGGCTGGGGATGGTGCCCGAATCGGCTCAGATCTCCATCTCGATTACCGCGGGGGGGCGTATGGAATCGCGGACCGGCACGCCTTCCAGGCTGCGTTCCAGGACGTGGTGCCAGATAGGGCCGGCTCCGTTCACCCCGGTGACACCGTGCATCACCCGATTGTCGGAGTTTCCTACCCACACCCCCACCACAATATCAGGTGTGTAGCCGACAGCCCAGCTGTCGCGATAGTTATCGGTGGTGCCTGTTTTCACCGCAGCCGGACGGGATAGTCTGAGCGGGCTACGGGGACCAAAGAGCGGCGTGCGTGCCTGGTTATCGGCCAGGATATGGGTAACCAGGTAGGCGTGTTCGGCACGCAACACGTAGCTCCCCTCCGGCGGACGATACTCCTCGATGACCCGGTTCAAACCGTCAGTCACCCTCAGGATAGCCACGGGGGCCACCCGCCGCCCGCCGTTGGCCATCGCCTGATAGGCGCCGGTCAGCTCCAACAGCGTCACTTCGCCCGCCCCCAGCGTCAGCGGCAGGCCATAATCGTCACGGGTGAGGGTGGTAATGCCCAGTCGTTGTGCCATTTCCTTGAGAGCCGGAATGCCTACGAACTCCAGGGCTTTCAGGACCGGGATGTTCAGCGAGTTGGCCAATGCACCACGCACCAGCACCGGGCCACGGAACTCGCCGTCGTAGTTGGTAGGTCGGTAGGAACCACCCGCGCCATCCGGGTATTCCACCGGCACATCCATTGTCAGGGTGGACGGCGTCCAGCCGTGCTCGAAGGCAGCCAGGTAGGTAAGCGGCTTGATGGCCGAGCCGGGCTGACGGGGGCGCAGGGCAACGTTGACCTGTCCAGCAATGGTCTCGTCGTTAAAGTCCTTGCTGCCCACCATGGCCAGGATCTCCCCGGTTTTCGCGTTCAACACCACCACAGCACCGTTGGTCGCATCCTTTCCCTGCAGGGCGTCCACTTGGTGGACCACCTCCTCCTCGGCGATGGCCTGGATGCGAGGGTCGAGAGTGGTCTGCACCCGGATGCCTGGCTCATGGTAAAGCAGATCGGGGCCGTACCTGGCCTCGATCAGTTGACGAACATAGGTGATGAAGTGGGGCGCTTCGAATTGAGCCGGCAGCGGCGAGTATTGCAGCCCCTCCTGATAGGCGGCCACGGACTGGGCAGGTGTGATGTAGCCGGCCTCGACCATCAGGTTCAACACCACTCGCTGGCGGGTTCTGGCCACTTCTGGGTTGCTAAGGGGGTCGTACACAGCCGGGGATTGAGGCAGTCCAGCCAACAGGGTCGCCTCGGCCAGCGTCAGCTCAGCCGCTGGCCGGCCGAAGTACGTCTGACTGGCCGCTTCGATGCCATACGCCAGGTTCCCGTAGTAGATCTGGTTGAGGTAAATCTCCAGGATTTTGTCCTTGGGGTACCGGCGGAAGAGCTCCACTGCCAGCACCGCTTCCCGTATCTTGCGGGCGAGTGTCTCCTGGGCGCGTTCTTCGGGACTGAGCAAGACGTTGCGGGCCAACTGCTGGGTGATGGTACTGCCGCCAGCCACGATCTTACCTGCGGTGACGTTGTAATATACAGCCCGGGCGATGGCAATGGGGTCTACCCCTACGTTGGCGTAGAAGTAGCGATCTTCGGTGGCGATAGTAGCCTGTTGGACGTAGGGCGCAACCCGGCTCAGGGGTACCCAGGTGCGCCGTCCCGCTGTGGGGTCCATCAGCTCCCACATCAGTCGTCCGTTGCGATCGTAGATCTGGCTGCTGGCAAACGTGAAGCTGCGTCTCTGCAATTCCTCAGGCGAAGGGAGCTGGGAGGCGATGTACGAATACCCAACGACGCTGACGATGGTGGCCAGCAACGATAGCAGCACGATGGCAAGCAGAGAAAAGACCAGTCCGTGCCACAGCCACCGGCCCAGATTGCCCCATCGACCGGCTGCCCGCGAGCGAGGAGATTGAGGCGCCCGCCTTCTTCGAGAGGGTGGCCGGCCGCCAGGCGGCCTGGTTGCTGGCGACCTGACGCGAGGGGCTGGCTTGTGGGGTACGACAGGTCGGGTGTCCCGGTTCGACCGATCGGGCAGGCCACTCACCTGGTTGGGCACTTCACGCCCATCAGGTTGGGCGGGCTGCGGCCGGGTGGGAACGCGGTCCACCTCTGGCGGGACTGATCCTGGCCTGTCCAGCAACGGAGGCTGGGGTTTGGTAGGATGCCTACTCATGAACCTCGACCTACCAAGTGGAACAAAAAAAGGACGCATGCGTCCTTCAAGGTAGATGAGACACGCAACGACAGCGTTACGAACGGTGAATCCTTGTGGATCGGCGCCTCAAGCCCTAACCGGCTGGCCAGCAGGGGCCTTCTTGAAACGGTAGACGATCCGTCCCCGTTCCAGATCGTAGGGAGACAGTTCCACCCGCACGCGATCGCCGAGCAAGACTCGGATGTAGTACTTGCGCATTTTGCCCGAGAGGTAAGCCAATACCTCGTGGTCGTTGTCAAGCCGTATGCGAAATGTGGTGTTGGGAAGGCTTTCAATTACTGTCCCCTCAACAACCAGTTTTTCTTTGCTGTCTGCCATACACTCCCCTCTCCTCCAAACAGGCTGACCGGACACCGATCCTTGCCTTGGCGCCTTTATCCTAACACGACTGGTCGGATATGTCAATTTTCTGCCGCCGCGGGGGTGCATTCCAAGTTGATGAGTGAAATGGGCAGGGCTAGCCGGGGCGGGTTTTCGTCTCAATTGAAACCATCGTAAGGGTCAGGCAATCGGGAGGAGATTCCTACATCATTCGGGATTATGTTTCGATTGCCTGAGCCCTACCATACCCCTGCCGCTCTAGACACACGTCCCAGCTGAAAGCGAGAGAACCTCAGCCAGTTCCGTGAACGACGAGGAGATAAAGGCCCCCAGAGACAGACCGCACTGCCTACGGAACGCGCCCACAATCGAGACGCGCCCCATTCATCAAAACCCTCCCGCAATGTACCACTGGATGATCTCCGGTCCGTACACCATCATGATGAAACCGCCCAGCGCCAGGAAGGGACCGTAGGGGATGGCGCTGAACGGTGTGTAGCGGTGCTGTATTACCGCTCGCACCACCAGGATCAGGGCCGCGGCCAACCCGGCCGACAGCAGGGCAATGAGCAGAGCAAAGAAGACGCCCGGCAAACCGGTGATCAGGCCAATGAAAACCCCCAAGGTGACGTCGCCAAAACCGAAGGGCACTTCAGTGACCTGGCGTCGTGCCAGTCGCCCCATCAGCATGCTCACCGGCTGAGCCAGCAGGAACATCGCGTAGAGACAGACCAGGCCGACCGCACCCCCCAACAGCGCGCGCCGTGGTGTCAGGTCCTGGTTGAAGAAGGCACCGCCTATGGCTATCACGATGGCCGGCACCATCACCACGTGCTGAATCAGGTGGTGCTCCAGATCGGTGATGGTGACCAGGATGAGAACGACGCTGTACAGGGACAGAAGACCCAGATGGATTGATAGACCATAGCGCCATAGCAAGCCCACAAACACCAACGGCATGAGCAACTCGACCACCACTGACCGGATGGGAAGCGGCGCGCCACACCCAAGACAGATGCGCCGGCCAGTGAGATGGCCAATCACTGCGCTCCAGGCGGCCGATGGGCGCAGCACACCACACCGGGGGCAGGTGGGAGCAGCCCCCAGGTCAGAACGTTGGGGCAGTGCATCGGCCGCGTGGTTGATAAACACGCCGGCCAACCAGCCGACGAGCGCATAACACAGCACCTGGACGCTCATGGATGGGCCAGACCAGATTTTGACATCGAATGGCGGGGCATATACAATTCCGTGTGGTTCATCTTTCAACATCTCACCGACGGAATCTCCGAGCGAACTCAGCGGCACGTCTGTTCCCAGGCCTCGGAGCCTTCAGCTGTGTTGGGTAGCAACCAGGATACTTGGCCAAATGCTCATTTATGAACGGATCAGCCTGGTGGTGAGCTTCACCTTACTGGGTCTGGTCGTCTACTTCCTGATCCAACTCCCAAACCGGGCCATCGAACTGATGCTGCTGGGTTCACCGCTCACGTTGGTGGTGTCAGAGCGCTGGTTAATGGCCCTGTTGCTGGGCGGGCTGGTGGCCACGGGCACCAGCACCATTATCCACGCACACTCATGCCTGCCGCGTTGGGTCTCGGGTTACTCGCTGGCATTCTGGCTGCTGCCGACGCTGCTGATCATCCTGGTGGTGTTGCTCATACCCATCTTTGCGTTTAGCTTGCTCTGGTGGGTGGTCGCGATCGCCACAACCGGCACACTGCTGTGGTTCACGATTCTGGGCGAATACCACACGATTGACCCGCGCGACCGCTGGTACGGTTTATCTCACTTCTGGCTCAATCTGGTGGGCTATGGCGTAGCCTTCGGGTTCTTCGTCGTCATCTACCAGACGCGCGCTCGCGGCCTGCTGTCGGCGACCGGCGTGTTGCTGGTCAGCGGGTTGCTGGCACTGCCGTTGCTACGAGCTGGACCGGATCGAGCCGGGAGAACGTGGCTATTCGCCGCAGTGACAGCCCTGGTGATGGGTCAGAGCACGTGGGCCCTCAATTACTGGCGGATACCCCCCCTGACCGCCGCATTCTGGCTGCTGCTCATATTCTATCTGTCTGTCGGCATGGCCCAACAGCACCTGTTGGGTCGGCTGACGCGCCGGGCGCTGATCGAGTTCGCCACTGTGACCCTGGTGGGGTTACTCGCCATTCTGTGGTTTGCGCCGTAAGCGAGTGAGCGAATCAGCGAGTCAGCGAGCCTGCGTCGGCGAATCTCTCGCCGGAAACAGCCCTCAGGATCGAATGATCCGCAGTACTTCGTCGCGCCTTTCTCGCATCAGGTGTGCGGACTTGGCCTCCAGGTTCAGGCGCAGCAAAGGCTCGGTGTTGGACGGGCGAACGTTGAAGTGCCAGTCATCGTAGCTGACTGAGATGCCGTCCAGCCAGTGGACTTCGCCGTCCTTGAACACCTCGGCCAATTCCTGCAACCTGGCCTTGGGATCAGCGCTGATGCGCGTGTTGATCTCACCAGAGATGAAGTACTTCGCCTCCAGAGCCAGCAACAGGTCGGACAGCCGGGATTTCTTTCGGGAGAGCATCTCCAGGATCACCAGCGAGGGCACAATGCCCGAGTCGGCATAGAAGAAATCCCGGAAGTAATAGTGACCGGTCACTTCCCCGGCGAAAACCGCCCCCTCCTTTGCCATCCGCTCCTTGATGAAGGCATGACCGACCCGTTCCATCAGGGGGATGCCGCCAGCACTGGTGATGAGGTCGGGCACGGCCCACGAGGCCCGCACGTCGTATATAATCTTGGCGCCAGGATGATCTTGCAGGAAGTACTCGGCCATGAGAGCGGTCAGGAAGTCGCCGGGGACAAAGTGGCCCCGATCATCGATGGTAAAAAACCGGTCTCCGTCACCATCGAAAGCGAAACCGATGTCGGCGTTTTCCGCCAGCACCCGCTGTTCCAGTTCAGCCCGATTCTCTGGCTGCAAAGGGTCCAAGCCGTGGTTGGGTAGGCTGCCATCCGGGTCGAAGTACATACCCACCAATTCCACCGGCAGACTCTGGTAGACGCGCTCCAGAATGGGCCCTACCATCCCGTTGCCGGTGTCGGCAATGACCTTCATGGGTCGCAGCGATGAGACGTCAATCAGACTTAACACCTTCTCGACAAAACCATCACCCAAATCCTGTTGCGTGATGGTCCCCTTGCGATGAGGGGTGCGGAAGTCTTCGCTCTCCACCAGCCGTCGCACATCCTGGATTCCCTCGTCGCCGCTCAGAAGATAGGGCATCTGGCGTACCATCTTGAAGCCATTGTATTGGGCCGGATTGTGCGAGGCGGTAACCATTATCCCCGCTTCGCCCAGTGTGGCACAGGCATAGTAGTACTGATCGGTGCTGACCATACCGATGTCGATCACGTCGGCACCCTGATCGGTCAGACCGTTGGCCACCGCTGCAAACATCTGTGGCCCTGACAGACGCATGTCACGCCCAACGATGACCCTATCCACCTCAAGAAAGGAAACGAAAGCGCGCCAGATGGCATAGCCCACGTCCTCGTCCAACTCTTCCGGGTAGATGCCGCGAATATCGTAGGCTTTGAAAATGGACGGGTTGACCTGCATCGTTTGCGCTCCTCCCTGGAGGCCTCTGTCAATAATCCGTTGCCTGATAGAGTAAGGGTTCAGTCCATGCCGCCGGCGGACAGCATCCCACGGGGAGGCTTCGCACTGT
>JAUVRU010000512.1 GCA_030597485.1 Anaerolineae bacterium | reverse complement strand
TTACGATCTACCCGGATGACCTGCTTCACGGTGATCTCAATGGCGTCACCACCATTCCTCGCGAGATTGCCGCGGAGGTGGCGGACGTCGGGGACGAGTTTGTGGACGCTGAGGCAGTTGTTCTGAACCTCGTACGCGGCGGAACACCGTCCGTGGATGGGCTGCGGGAAGCGCGTGCTGAGCAAATCGCGCGGATTGCCCAGCTTCGGGTCCGGGTCTCGCGCCAGACCGGGTAGGGTAGATCCGACGTGTGCTTGGTGTACCATGAGTGCACGCGCCCTCACAGTTTGTGGTAGGTAACGCTCGCCTTGGACGCCATCATCGCGGACTGAGAAAGGAATCGACCAGATATGAAGGTACTGAAGCGGGAAGATGTGCAGACAAAACAACTGCCTGGCAGGGCAATACAGATGGTCGTGGGAAAGGAGGAGGCCGCATCACCCAGCACTGAGATGACGATGGGGTTTGCGCGCTATTCCCAGGAGAGTGGCCCCATGGAACCGCACCATCACGCCGAGGAGATTGTCTACGTCCTGAGCGTCAAGGATGGCTGGGTGCGCTGCGGGGAGCAGCCAGACCGGGTGAATCAGATCATACCTTTGGAAGCAGGCATGGTCTTACACGTCCCGGCGTTGGAATGGCACGCTTTTGAGTTCGAAGATGGCGGGCACGTGGACCTCCTTTTCTTCTACGGCAAGAAGAGTCTCTTCTCGGAAGGCCCCTCGAACGGAGGAACGGAGGGGAGTTGACATCGATTAACAACCGCAAAGGCTGCTGGGCCATGTTGCCCCGGTCATAGGGGGTATCCTTCTGTGCCTGGAGGCATCGACATACGGAAACGCGTACTGGAAGTCGGCTGTGGGGTGGCCGACATCACACCAGATATTGGAACAAGTCTCAGCGGGTTCATCTCCCGGCAGAACAGATCCTCCGTCCGAGTTGAAGACCCGCTTGAGGTGCGGGTACTGGCCATGCGCCAGAACCGGGAGGTGCAGTTCCTGGTCAGTTGTGATCTGCTGGGCATTTCTGCGTCACTGGAACAGCAGATGCTGGCAGCGCTTGAAGGCAGGCTGGGGACTGACTTCTCCAGGGACAGGTGTGTGGTTGTGGCCACCCATACCCACAGCGCGCCGCCAACCAGCCCGCTGGAGGGAGAAGCCGATCCTGATCCTCACTACTGGCGGTTGTTGTGCGATCAAGTCGTCAAGGCAGCCCAGGACGGGAAACGACGGCTGAGACCGGCAAGCCTGCACATTGCCTCAACCCGGGTTCCTGGACTTACCTACAATCGGCGGGCTGTCCTGGCGGATGGCCGGGTGTCGATGGCGCTGGACCC
Source organism: Anaerolineae bacterium (assembly GCA_030597485.1). Lineage (GTDB taxonomy): Bacteria > Chloroflexota > Anaerolineae > 4572-78 > NAK82 > JAUVRU01. Next base: position 1,464 of record JAUVRU010000512.1, on the reverse strand, counting down.
CGAGGCGCCGGTGCTCGAGCGGGGGCCGGTGGATGATACGCTGACGGTGCTTGTGTGGCGGGACGAGCAAGACAGAGTCCTGGCAGTCGGGCTTCATTTTGCCTGTCACGGTGTGGCGGTTTGCGAGCAGTCTATCGGCAGCGACATTCCCGGCAATCTGGCACGGCGCATTGGGGAGATGTTCGGTGGGCCGTGTCTGTATCTTCAGGGCGCGGCCGGGGATGTCAATCCCGTGACTGTGGCTGGCAGCAGGCCGGCTATGCTTGCCTGGGTCGAGCGATGCATGGACCATTTGCAGAGCCTGTCGCAGGCACTTCGTCCGGTTCCCTGCACACCACTCCGGGCTGTCTCGGTTGAGGTACCCCTGGCATACAAGGCGTTGCCCCAACGTTCAGTCACCGAGCGGAACATCGTGAACCTGGATCGGATTGCTCAGGGGGATGTGACCTCACCAGACGTTCAGGACACCCTCCATCTGCTGGCAGGCATTATGAACTTCAGACCGGGCGAGCGGCCGGATCCGGATAAGGCTGCGTTTGCAGCGCGGGCACTGGCCAACGCGGAGCGGCGGACTTTGGCGGCCGGTGAGACGGACGAACCACTTCCCTTCTGTCCGCTTCGGGTTTCTGTGTGGCGCGTGGGCCAGGTGACGTTGGCCTTTGTGGCAGCGGAGATTTTCGCTGTGACCGGCTTTCGCATCCGATCGTTGGGCAAGGGCCAGACGATTTTGCCTGTCGCCTGTGCGTCGCCAATTGTCGGCTACGTGCCCGATCGAGCAGCGATGGAGAAGGGGGGCTACGAGGTCGAACACGCCTGGCGCTTCTACCGCCAGCCGGCGCCATTTGCCCCTGACTCTGAGGAGCGGCTTGTGAAAACCATCGAGAGTCTGGCCGCCAAGGTCTGATGCAGTATCCGAAGGAGGAAAAGCATGGAAACACTGGCGCTCTTGGGAGGAGAACCGGTACGCACGGCCCCGTGGCCTCCATGGCCTGTGCACGACGACAGGGAAGAGCAGGCTGTTCTTGACGTGTTGCGGTCGGGCAACTGGTGGCGTCACTCGTACGGACAAGGTGTCGAGCTGGCTGAAGATGAAGGGCGTCCCCAAAGCACAGTTGCCCGCTTCCAGCAAGCGTTCGCGCGTGCCCACGGCTGCCAGTACGGCATCTGCGCTGCCAATGGGACTGTGACGCTGGAGATATCCCTGCGGGCAGCCGGCGTTATGCCGGGCGACGAGGTGACCAGCCCCCCCTACACCTACATCGCCACCGCCACGGCTCCGCTGATGGTGGGTGCCATTCCGATATTTGTCGACATCGAGCCTGACACATACAACATTGACCCCCGACGCATCGAAGAGGCGATCACGGACCGTACCCGTGCCGTCATCCCGGTCCATTTTGGCGGACAACCGTGCGATATGGACGCCATCAACGCTCTGGCCAGACAACACGATCTGGTGGTGAT
>JAUVRU010000285.1 GCA_030597485.1 Anaerolineae bacterium | reverse complement strand
TCTCCTCCTCTGATCTGCAGGGCGGCTTGGCCTACATGAACCAGATGGGCCTGAGTTGGGTGCGCCAGCCTTTCCCCTGGGCCGAGATCGAGCCAGTGCCCGGTCAGTTCGAATGGGAACGCTGGGACGCGGTGGTTGAAGCCGCCCAGGCGAATGGGCTGCAGATGATCGCCGTGCTTGACACAACGCCGGAGTGGGCGCGCCCTCCGGACACGCCGCTGCACACGCCCCCCACAGAGCTGGCCAACTTCGGCGCTTTTGCCCGGGCCGTGGCCAGCCGATACGGAGACCGGCTGCCGGCCTATCAGATCTGGGATGAGCCCAACCTGAGCGCCCATTGGGGCAACCGGTTCGTAGACCCGCGCGCCTACGCGCGCCTGCTGCGCGAAGGGGCTGTCAACGTGCGGGAGGCCGACGACGAGGCCATTGTCTTGACCGCTGCCCTGGCTCCAACGGTCGAGGCCGGCCCGCTCAACCTGAATGAGCCCGAATTCCTGGCGCAGCTTTACGCTGCCAATGCCGGGCCTTGGTTCGACGTGGTGGCTGCCCAACCGTATGGCTTTGAGGAGGGGCCGGGGTACCCCGCCACCCCGCACGACCTGGTCTTCGCCCGGGCCCAGATGCTACGCCAGGTCATGGTCTCCCACGGCGATGGCAACAAGCCGATATGGGTGACTGCCTTTGGCTGGAGCGCCTTGCCCGGGGACTGGTCGGGGGGGGCCTCTCCCTGGCCATCAGTTTCGTCCCAGGATCAGCTGCTCTATACTGATGAGGCTATTACCTATGCCAGGGCCACGTGGCCCTGGCTGGGTCCTATGCTCTTTGCCGCGTGGGATGCCGAGATGCTGCCCGCCGATGAACCCAGGCGGGGATTGGCCCTGATGGATAACGACTCGCTGCTGCCGCCAGCGGTGGCGCTGGAGACTGCGGGTCTGGATGCCAGCATCGCCACGGTCGGTGCCTATCCGGCGGTTCATCCCTCCGGCCGTTACCAGGGGGATTGGCGTTTCTCGAAAAGCGGAGCGGATGTGCCCCGTGAAGGGCCGGCCAGGCTGACCATCCAGTTCGAGGGCACGCGCCTGGACTTGCTGGTGCGACGCGGGGCCTACAAGGGGTTCTTGTACGTGACGATTGACGGCGGGCCGGCCAACCATCTGCCACGCCAGAGCGGACGAGCCTACCTGGTGCTCTACGATCCGCTGGAGCAGACAGATACCGTCACCCTGGCCCGCTTTCTTCCTGATGGGTCTCACACGGCAGTCATCGAAGCGGAGGGCGGGTGGTATCAATGGCCCATTATCGGCTGGCGGGTCAGCCGTGAGGCAGACAGGCGATCCATCGGGTGGGGATTGATAGCGGTTGGTGTGTTGGCTGTGATTACCGTGGTTGGCCTGGGTCACTCGGTTCGGCGGCTTCCGGTGCGGGGATGGGGCGAGGCGCTCCATGCCCGCTACCTGACCTTGGGCACACCCATTCATCTGGCCATCCTGTCTGGCTGTGCGCGGGCCTTCTACCTGGCTCCCGGGACGCTCCTCTCCCTGGCCCTGCTGGGCCTGCTTTTCCTGGCCATCCTGCCCCGTCCTGATCTTGGGCTGGCGCTGGTCGCTTTCAGTATTCCGTTTTTCCTGCTGCCCAAATCGTTGGCGGGTCGGACCATATCTATGACCGAGGTGGGCTTGATATTGGTGGCCGTGGCCTGGGTTGTCCGTCGCGCGTTGGCAGTCTCTCCAGCCAATCGGCATTGGCTTGATTGGATGTCGTGGATTCTGGCGGGTGTGGCCATCCTGTCGGCGCTGCTGACGGTACTGCCGGGTGCAAGCGTGATCTGGCCGGCGGCCGCTTGGTCGGCGCCGGCGCTGATGCTGCTTCCTCTGGCCGGCGTCCTGGCCGCCGTTGCGGCTCGGCGCCGTTGGGATGAGGCCCAGCCTGAGGAGGATGAGGAGAAGGGCTCATGGCTGAGCCGGCTGCGTGCCTCGCCGGTGAGCCAGCTCGACGTGGCGGTGGGGGTATTGGTGGGCCTGGCTCTGGCTGCCACTCTGGCTGCCGAAAACGTGGGCATTTCGTTTCATGAGTTCCACGTGGTGGTGTGGGATTCAGCAGCCTTTTACGCCCTTATCAGGCTGACACGTTTGCCGCTCAGTGGACACGGCAAACATCTCGGGCTTGAGGCTGCCCTCGTGAACCGCCGGATGGTGGATGCCTTCCTGCTGGGCACCACGCTTATGGCCCTGTATGCCATCTATCAGTTCTTCTTCACCGATCAGGCGATTACCGCTGAGGGCGTCCACCGGGCGTTGGGCGTATATGGCTCGCCCAACAACCTGGCGCTGCTGCTGGGCCGGGCAGTACCGATTCTGGTGTGTTTAGCTGCTTTCTCCGGGCGTGCGCTTCGTCGGGGTGCGACCGATCCGGAGCGAGATAAGGCACGCCTGCCGGCAGGTGATGGACTGTATCGAATCATGCTTGGTCTGGCGCTCGCTCTCACGTTGGTGGCACTGGTGCTGACCTTCAGCCGGGGAGCGTTGCTGCTGGGGATACCGGCTGCGCTGGTGTTCATCGGCTTTATGCGAGGCAGAGGTGTGCTGGGGCTTATGTTGGCGGCCCTGGCGGCGATTGGGGGGGGCATTTTGCCACTGCTGGGCACGGACCGCCTCCGGCTGCTGCTGAGTACCGATACCGGCACCGGCTTCTTCCGGCTGAGATTGTGGCAAAGTGCCTGGGCTATGTTGTGGGATCACCCCTGGCTGGGCGTAGGGCTGGATAATTTCCTCTATCAGTACCGCACTCGTTATGTGCTACCCGACGCCTGGCAAGAACCTGACCTGAGCCATCCTCATAACCTGGTGCTCGACTTTGGCACCCGTTTGGGATTGGGCGGCATCGCCGTCTTATTGTGGGTGCAGGTGGCGTTCTGGCAGGTGGCTTTGTCCCTGTACCGTCGCCTGCCCCAGGGCAGAGAGCGGGCACTGATATTGGGTCTTATGGCCAGTATGGTGGCCACGCTGGCTCACGGACTGATAGACAACTCGTTTTTCCTGGTTGATCTGGCGTTCATCTTCTTCCTGACCCTGGGAGTGGTGGGCAGCACGGCGGAGGAAGTCAGCATTCAGCCTAAAGCGATCAGCGGTCAGCCAGTGCGCTAGCACTGGCTACGACTCCCCTTAGCGACGGAGGGCAAACAACCATGCGTATTCTCGTCACCGGCGGCGCCGGTTTTCTGGGGTCTCACATTTGCGATTACTTGTTGGCTGAAGGCAACGAAGTCATTGCGATGGACAATCTCATCACCGGCAGCACGGACAACATTGAGCATCTGGCCGGGCACGACCGGTTCCATTTCATCAAACACGACGTGACCAACTACATCTACATCGAGGGTACCATCGACGCCGTGCTGCATTTCGCCTCCCCAGCCAGCCCCATCGACTACCTGGAACTGCCCATCCAGACGCTGCAGGTGGGGGCGCTGGGCACCCACAAGGTCTTGGGGTTGGCCAAGGCCAAAGGGGCGCGCTTCTTGTTGGCTTCCACCTCCGAGGTGTACGGTGATCCGCTGATCCATCCTCAGACAGAGGACTACTGGGGAAACGTGAACCCCATCGGGCCCCGCGGGGTCTACGACGAAGCCAAGCGCTTCGCCGAGGCCATGACCATGGCCTACCACCGTACCCACAATGTTGACACCCGCATTGTTCGCATTTTCAACACCTTTGGCCCTCGCATGCGGCTGAACGATGGGCGGGTGGTGCCCAATTTCATCGCCCAGGCGCTCCGAGGCGAGTCGTTGACTGTGTACGGCGATGGAATCCAGACCCGCAGCTTCTGTTATGTGAGCGATCTGATCGATGGCGTCTGTCGTCTGCTGTTGTCGGATGAAACGGAGCCGGTGAATGTCGGCAATCCCCAGGAGATGACCATCCTGGATTTTGCCTACAAGATCGTTGAGCTCACAGGCAGCACGTCAGACATCACGCTCATGCAACCTGAGGACGTCCGTGTCAAGGACGATCCCAGAGTGCGCCAGCCCGACATCAGCAAAGCCCGTCGTCTTCTCGGCTGGGGGCCAAAAGTGAGCCTGGACGAGGGATTGCGCAAGACCATCGAATGGTTCCGGGATCGGGTGTAGACTTGCTGGCCAACGACCAGGCGGCGGATGGGTGCCTATTCCCTATTCCCCCACTTCCTATTCCCT
>JAUVRU010000120.1 GCA_030597485.1 Anaerolineae bacterium | reverse complement strand
GCGAGAATCCTGACATCCCTGGCCTGATCCCGAACCCCACCCTGATCCCACCAGGAAGTGACCGACGCTCGAACAACAGACCACAAACGCTGCCAACGATGGCGATGCCGCCGACAGCGCCACCAGAGTGATGGTTGTTGGCGGTGGTGTAGGCGGCATGAGAGCAGCAATGGACCTGGCTGAGGCCGGCCTGCGCGTTATCCTGGTTGAGTCAACCCCTACGTTGGGCGGGCGAGTGGCTCAGCTGGGCTTCATGTTCCCCACCCACGACTGTGTGCTGTGCCGCGGTCCTTCGGCTCACGGCTACGGTTGCACCCGGCCGGCCATCTCACCCGCTTTTCTCGACCGGAATCTGCATCCCAACATTGAAGTTCTGACCAACACTCAGATCGTCGACGCCGCTGGCCAAGCAGGTGATTTCACCATCCGTCTGCGCCAGCAGCCCCGCTACGTAGACCCTGACCGTTGCATCAACTGCGGACTGTGCGCTGTGGCCTGTCCGACATCTCTCCCCAGTGGCTTCCAGCTGGATCTGTCAGAGCGGAAGGCCATCTACAAGGTGGCTCCTCGCGCGATCCCCGATGCCTATGTGCTGGACAAGGGACCCTATTGTGAGGACTGTGGCATCTGTGTGGACCTCTGTCCCACCAAAGCCATAGATCTGAACGAGGAACCCACCGACAGGGTGGTCCACCATGTCGGAGCGGTCATTCTGGCAATCGGCTATACGTTGACCGATCTCAGCGAATATGAGGAGTATGGAGGGGGGCGCTATGCCAACGTCGTCCATGGTATGCAGTACGAGCGGCTGGCCAGCCGGTCGGGGCCCACCGAGGGCATTGTGGTGCGCCCCTCTGATAGTCAACCGCCTCAGCGCATCGCCTGGCTGCAATGCGTTGGCTCACGTGATCAGCGGTACCCCTACTGCTCGTCCATTTGCTGCATGTACGCCACCAAGGAGGCTATGCTCGCCAAGCAGCGTAACCCCGACGCGGAATGCCAGATCTTCATGATGGATGAGCGTGCTTTCAACAAGGAGTTTAATGCCTACTACGAGCGGGCAAGGGATACGTTCGGGGTGGAATACGTGCGATGTCGGGTCTCGTCCGTCAGGGAGGACCCTACAACAGACGACCTGATCCTGCGATACGCGCCCCCTGGTGGTGAGGTGACTGAAGCACGATTCAACATGGTGGTGTTGTCAGTGGGCACACGGCCGCCGGCAACGGCCAAAGCCACAGCAGAAATCCTGGGAATTGAACTCAATCCGTGGGGCTTCTGTGAGACAGACAAGTTCACGCCGCTGGAAACCAGCCAACCAGGCGTCTACGTCTGCGGTACTTTCCAGTCGCCCAAAGAGATCGCCGAGACGATTACTGACGCCGCCGGTGCTGCTGGGGATGTCATGCGGTTGATGCGGGCCGATCTGGGCGCGGCGGAATCGAGCCGGGAATACCCCTTCCTGTCAGATGAGGAGTTCGTGGAAGAGCGCAACGTGGAAGGCCAATCTCCCACGATAGGGGTCTTCGTGTGCGATTGTCATCCCAGCATCGACAGTGTAGTGGACACAGCTCAACTTGTCCGGTACGCCAACGGGCTTCCAGGCGTGGTCCACGCTGCCCAGACGGGATATGGATGTTTCGAGGAGGGGCTGTCACAGATTCGGGAGGCTATCCAGCGACTCCAGTTGAACCGGGTGGTGGTGGTTGGGTGCAGCCACCGTACTCACGAGTCCCACTTTCAGCGAACGATACGGCAGGCTGGCCTGAACCCCTACCTGCTGGAGATGGTGAACATCCGCGAGCATTGTGCCTGGGTTCACAGCGCCTATCCCCGTGCAGCCACCCGGAAAGCACTGGAACTGCTGCGTGGCGGAGTCGACCGTGTGCGCGTTATGGTTCCCAGCCATGCACAATCGGTGACCCCGGTGCGCCGGGCTTTGGTGATCGGCGGAGGAGTGGCAGGGCTCACAGCGGCACTCTCCATCGCCGACACGGGCTACGATGTGACCGTGGTGGAACGGTCGGCAGAGCTGGGCGGCAACTTGCGTCACGTGTACTACGTGGCCGAAGGCCAGAATCCCCAGCGACTGCTGCGTGACCTGGTCAATCGAGCGCGCGGTCACGAGCGCGTCAGCGTACATACCCGTAGCGAAGTCGTAGAGCACTCCGGCTCGGTGGGCAGGTTCCGTTCGGTCATTCGTTCGTATTCGGAGGGAGGCGAGCAGCCTGCCGATGCCTCTGTTGAACACGGTGTCACCATCGTGGCCACCGGAGGTGAGGAATGGCGCGGTGATGTGTACTTGCTGGGCGAGAGCAGCCAGGTTATCACCGGGGCCGAGCTGGAAGGTCGGATCGCTCACCAGCCGGAAGCAATCGCCGATATGCACCACATCGTCATGATTCAATGCGTGCGCTCGCCCGACGCTCCAGACTACTGCAGCCGAATCTGCTGCACCAGCTCGCTGAAGAATGCCATCCGCATCAAGTTGCTGAATCCTGAGTGCCAGGTGACCATCTTATACAAAGACGTTATCGCCTACGGTTTCCGCGAGCAGTACTACACCGAGGCACGCCGTCGCGGAGCCGTTTTTGTCCGCTACGACGATTCCACCAAGCCGCTGGTGGAAGAAGTAGAGGGACGACTTCGGGTCACGGTGCAGGAACCGATACTGGGGGAGACACTCACCCTTGAGCCTGATCTGGTAGTCCTGAACATGGCAATCGTTCCTTCACGGGGGACGAAGGAGCTGGCTCAAATCCTGAGCGTACCTCTCTCCAGTGAGGGGTTCTTTATGGAGGCGCATCTCAAGATGCGCCCGATGGACTTCACGAGTGAGGGGTTGTACGTGGCCGGTATGGCCCACTATCCCAAATTCATCGAGGAGGCCATAGCCAACGCCCAGGCTGCCGCCGGGCGGGCTATCACCGTTCTCTCCAAGCAGACGCTCCAATTCGGCATGAACGTGGCGGTTGTTGATCAGACGCAGTGCACGGGATGTTTGACCTGCACCCGGACGTGCCCCTTCGGCATCCCTGAGATTCAGCCAGCCCAGGTTGGCGTGGGCGGCATTGAAGGAGTAGCCTACATCGACCCGGCACTGTGCCAGGGATGCGGCACCTGCACCAGCGAGTGTCCGGCCAAGGCCATTCAGCTTATGAACAACACCGACCTGCAGATCCTGGCCTACGGCCTGGGTGCCTGGGCGGTCGTGGACGTGGAGGAACTGGAGGCCGGTGATCGAGAGATGGCAATGACCGACGGAATGCTCGGTTTCTAGTCTATTGTCCTGATATGAGGGAGAGCCATTGTCGTGAGTGATAAGCCAACGAAACGCAGTGGAGGAAACGGACACGACGAGGCATTTGAGCCGGAGATCACCGTTTTCACCTGTAACTACTGTGGCTATATGAGTGCCGATACTGCCGGCGCGCAGCGATTGCAGTACCCGCCTGGCATTAAGTTGGTTCGCTTGCCCTGTACCGGCAAGACCGACGTCGCCCACTTGCTCAAGGCCTTTGAGGACGGGGCCGATGGTGTGTATGTCGTCGGCTGTTCCCTGGGCAATTGCCACCACGTGAGAGGCAACGAGCGCGGCCTGGCACGGGTTCAGCGGACCAAGCAGCTGCTCGATGAAATCGGGCTGGGCGGCGAACGCCTGGAGATGTTCGTTGTCTCCGGAGGTATGGGCGCTACCTTTGCCCGCCACGCGGAGGAGATGACGGAGCGTATTCGCGAATTGGGACCCAACCCGCTGAGATTGAGGAAGGGTGCCAAACGAGCGTATCTGGGGTAGACTGGATGGCTCACGGAGACAGAGCAACCGATTCACATCACCGATTCGATAACATGACACGAGATGTTACCTACGTACTTGGATAAGCCCAAAGGCAATCGTTCGCGAGAGAAGACACACATGGCTGATAGTCGTCGCAAAGAGAAGGACAATGTCGTTGGCGCTGTGATGGTTGTCGGGGGTGGCATCGCCGGCATGCAGGCATCGCTGAATCTGGTTGAGGCTGGTTACAGAGTGTACCTGGTGGAGTCCAAGAGCGCCATCGGCGGCCATATGGCGCAATTGGACAAGACCTTTCCCACCAACGACTGTGCCATGTGCACGATTTCCCCCAGACTGGTTGAGACAGGGCAGAATCTGAACATCGAGATCCTTACCGACAGCGAACTGCTGGACTTGCAGGGCGTGGCAGGTGATTTCACCGCCACCGTGACCACCCGTCCCCGCTACATTGACCTGGACAAATGTACCGGCTGTGGTGAGTGTGCTGATGTTTGCCCGGTAGTGATTCCCAACCCGTTTGAAGTGGGGATCGGCCAGCAGCGAGCGGCTCACAGGCTCTATCCCCAGGCTATCCCCGCTGCCTACGCCATCGAGAAGGCTGGGATCGCCCCCTGCCGAGATGCATGCCCCGCTAGCCAGCGAGCCCAGGGTTACATCGCCCTTATCCGTGAAGCACGCTTCGAGGACGCGCTGCGCGTCATCAGGGAGGACAATCCTTTCCCAGGTATCTGTGGTCGTATCTGCAACCACCGCTGTGAAGATGCCTGCAATCGAGGCAAGGTGGATGACCCCATTAACATCCATGCCCTGAAGCGGTTCGTCACCGACACGGTATATGCCCAGCCACGCGTCCCCCCAGAGGCAGCCACTCGCCAATATGACAAACGAGTGGCGATAATCGGGGCCGGTCCTTGTGGTCTCACCGCCGCCCAGGATCTGTGCAAGATGGGTTATCCGGTGACAGTCTTTGAGGCGCTGCCGGTGGCTGGGGGCATGTTGCGGGTGGGAGTCCCCGAGTATCGTCTGCCCAGCTGGATCGTGGACCGGGAAGTTCAGGACATCATCGATCTGGGCGTTGATCTGCGACTGAATACCACGGTAACAGACCTGGACGACATCTTCGATGAGGGCTTCCAGTCAGTGCTGGTCGCCGTGGGGGCACACGAGGGAATCCGGTTGCCCATCCCTGGCAATGACCTGGAGGGCGTCCTCATCAATACTCAGTTTCTGCGCGATGTCAGGCTGGCAGAATTGAACGGGAATGAAGGGGAGACGGGGGGCAACGGATCAGGTAGGGAGCCGCCAACCGTCGACGTCACGCTTCCCGACGTTCAGGACAGAAGGGTTCTGGTGCTGGGCGGCGGCAACGTGGCCATTGATGTGGCCCGTACTGCGGTGCGGTTGGGCGCAGGTGCAGTCCATATGGCCTGCCTTGAAGACTGCCGCAATATGCCTGCGCATGACTCGGAAGTCGAGGCAGCGGTAGAAGAAGGCATCACGATTCACAATGACCTTACTTTTCTGGGCGTCGTGGACAACGGAAATGGATACGTGGCTGGTGTGGAGTGCCGGCGCGTGGCCAGCTTCGAGTTCGATGATCACGGACGGCTGTCCATGGAAACGGAGGAGGGATCTGATCACGTGCTGCCCGCCGACGTGGTCATCTTCTCTGTAGGCCAGAGAGCTGGTCTGGCTTTCATCCCTGATGACGCCGGCGTAGGCCTGACGCCGCAACGCACTATCGCTGTCAACCCCAACACCTTTGCCACCAGCCGACCGGGTGTCTTCGCTGCTGGTGACAGCGTGAGCGGCACCTCCTTCGTTATCGAAGCCGTAGCCAACGGACACGACTGCGCCCAGGCCATCCACCGCTACCTGGCTGGCGAGGAGCTGGAGCCAAAGCCTCGACCCGACCTGCCGGTGGTGAAGATGACCGAGACGGAACTGCACGACCGGATGCGACTTGGTGAGATTGAGATTACTCCCCGTGTGGCCGTGCCTGAACTGCCAGTGGATGAACGGCTGGGCGGCTTTTCCGAGGTAGAGACCGGCTACACCGCGGAACAGGCACAGGCTGAAGCCGCCCGCTGTCTGGCCTGCGGCATCTGCTCCGAGTGCCTCAGCTGTGTGTACGAATGTGGCGTGCAGGCCATCGATCACGACATGTTGGAACGTCAACGCGAGATCAACGTTGGCGCTGTCGTCCTGTCCCCCGGTTACCAGGCATATCCCCCAGAGCTTTCGGAAGAGTACGGTTGGGGACGTTTCCCCAACGTGCTTTCCTCATTGCAGCTGGAGCGGATGATGAGTGCCTCGGGCCCCACGATGGGCCACGTGCGGCGCCCGTCGGATGATGCGACGCCTAAGAAGATCGCCTTTCTGCAATGTGTCGGCTCTCGCGATCAGTCGCACGACTATTGTTCATCCGTGTGCTGCATGTATGCCACCAAAGAGGCCATCATGGCCATTGAGCACGAGCACGATACTGAGGTACGCATCTTTATGATGGACATGCGTGCCTTCAGCAAAGGATACGAAGCGTACTATCGCCGGGCGCGCGAGAAATACGGAATCGAGTACACCCGGTGTCGCATCTCATCGATCAAGGAGGATCCGGTATCACATAATCTGGTCCTTCATTACGGGGAGCGGGCACCCTCTGACATGGACGATTCAGCCCCAGCACCATTTTCCGGCCTGCAGATTCGGCAGGAGGAATTCGACATGGTGGTGCTCTCCGTCGGCATGGAGATCTCGGAGAGCGTGCGCCAACTGGGACAGCGGCTGGGGGTTGAGCTGGATGAATACGGATTCTGTCACACAGTCCAGTTCGACCCGCTGCAGACCAG
>JAUVRU010000514.1 GCA_030597485.1 Anaerolineae bacterium | reverse complement strand
GCGAGTAGCTCATTGGACGCCGGAACGAGTTGGCGACCTCACCGGCATTCCAGATAGAGATATCCGCCAGGCCGCACTTGCGTTCGGCCAGGCAAGAAACGGCATCATTATCTACGGCGCTGAGGCCGGCAACCACCCATCCGTGCGCCAGGCGGCCGCCAATCTGATCACCGTAGCTGGTTTCGTAGGCCGGCCCAATAACGGCCTGATAGCGGTGCTGCCCCAGGTCAACAGCCGGGGGGCTGCGGACCTGGGCATTGTCCCCCACCGACTCCCTGGCTATGTTCCCATCGCGGATCCCGGGCTTGGTGCCCAGGACATGCTGCGTGGCAGGGTGCGAGCGCTGCTGATCGCTGCCGCCGACCCCATGCCCGGCGGTGCTCGCCCTGCAGGACTGGAATTCCTGATGGTTCAGGAGCTGTGCCGGACCGAGACGGCGCAGCAAGCCGATGTGGTGCTGCCCGCTGCTGCCATCGGCGAGCGGGATGGCACCTTCACCAATCTGGAACGATGGGTGCAGCGGTTCTATCCAGGATTACCGGCCCCTGGTCTGGCCCGCCCCGATTGGAGCATCATTCGCCAGATGGCCGTGATGCTGGGTGCCGACTGGACTTATGCCACCGCGGGGAGTATCCTGGCTGAGATGGCTGGCACCATTCCCCTGTACGCCGGGATGATCTACGAGGCGCTATCGCAGCCGATCCCTCTCTCCCGGCGTATGTCGCACTACATCTACGCAGGGATGAGCTTCCAGGCCGAGGCACGCGAAGGATTGCAGTGGTCGACCCTGGCTGAGGACGACTCGGCCACCCTGGCGCTGACCTGGGTGGACCCGCCAGACCCCCCGAGCCGGGACGACGGCTTCATCCTGGCAGCACCGCGCGTGTTGTATGATGGGGGCATGCTCTTGAGCTGCGCTGAGATCCTGGCAGGCCACCTGACACAGCCACACGCAGCCATTTCGACAGACGACGGGCTGGCATTGGGGATATCGAGCGGTGATCGGATGCAGCTGTCTGCCAACGGCCAACAAACGGTCTTGGCGTGTCGTTTGAACGGCGGGCTGCCGGCGGGGGTGGTGGTCATCCCCCGCAATCTGCCGGGCAAACCTGCCGAGTCACTCTTGAATCGCGGTCACACCTTTGGCCCGGTTGCCGTCAGTCTACCGGACAGTTGACCTCCAGTGGCTGTCACCTGGGGTTCGTCATTCGTGATTTAACATCTCTCACCTGGTACTTATGATTTGATAGTTGCCATTTGGTATTCGAGAAGCCAATGAGTTGGATATCGCTGATTCTCGTTCCTGCAATCAAAAGCCTGGTGATAATTGTGGCTCTGCTGACTGGCTTTGCCTACCTGAGCTATGTGGAGCGCAAGCTGGTTGCGCGTTTCCAGGTACGCTTTGGCCCCAACCAGGCAGGACCGTTCGGCCTGTTACAACCAGTGGCAGACGGGTTGAAGGCGGTCTTCAAGGAGGAGTTTGTGCCCGGTGCTGTGGACCGGGTGGTCTACCTGATTGCCCCAGCACTGACCCTGATACCGGCCATTATCATCTGGGCTGTCATACCTCTCAGCGATGCCACCTTCACCCTGTTCGGTCAGACAATTACCCTCTACCTGGTAGATGTCAACGTAGCTCTGCTCTATGTGCTGGCTATCACCAGCCTGGGAACGTATGGCATCGTGCTGGCCGGCTGGAGCAGCAACAACAAGTACTCGTTGCTGGGTGCCTTGCGAACGGCTTCCCAGATGCTCAGCTATGAGCTGCCCATGGCCGTCGCCATAATCAGCGTGGTCGTCCTGGCTGGCTCGATCAGCATAGTGGACATCGTCAACGCCCAGAAAGGGATGTGGTTCGTCGTCCTGCAGCCTGTCGGCTTCATTATCTACTTCATCAGCGGGTTGGCCGAAGCCAATCGCTTTCCCTTTGACCTGCCGGAAACTGAAAACGAGCTGGTCTCGGGATTTGCCACCGAATACGGCGGCATTAAGTTCGCCATCTTCTTCATGGGCGAATACATCAACATGATCACCATCAGCGCCCTGACCACAGCGCTCTATCTGGGGGGGTGGGACGGTCCTTTTGTGGACCAGGTCCCATTGCTGGGGCCAGGCTATTTCTTGCTGAAAGTGGCTTTTGTGGTATTCGTGATCCTTTGGATACGGGCCAGCTTGCCTCGCTTCCGCTACGACAAGCTGATGCAGTTCTGCTGGAAGTTCCTCTTGCCGCTGGCGCTGGTGAATCTGGCGCTGACAGCTGTGCTGGTGATCTTGACGAGTTCGTGACATCAGATCGGGAACCCAGTCCATTGTCTCGTTACTGAGGGAAGAATGCTGAGAGAGATTTGGTCAGGTTCAGTGGAGATCCTCAGGGCCATGGGAGTGACCCTGAAATACCTGTTCAAGCGCCCGGTGACCAACCAGTTTCCCCGGGAGGCGGTGTTCGTCTACCCCCGTTTCAGGGGGCGCCACGTGCTCAAGCGGCACGACAATGGCCTGGAGCGCTGCATCGGGTGTTCGCTGTGTGCGGCCGCCTGTCCTACCAACTGCATCCTGGTGGTGGCGGGTGAGAATACCGACGAGGAGCGTTACTCGCCAGGCGAACGTTATGCAGAAGTCTACGAAATCAACCTGCTGCGCTGCATCTTCTGCGGCTACTGCGCCGAAGCCTGTCCCACTGAGGCGATCGTGCTCGAACACGATTTTGCCCTGTCCGTCCACGACCGGTGGGATGCCATCATCACCCGCGAGGAACTGCTGGAACCCCACCGGCCAGAATACATCGTCTTGCGCGACG
>JAUVRU010000310.1 GCA_030597485.1 Anaerolineae bacterium | reverse complement strand
CAAGACTGAAGCCTCGCCTCTTAGACCCCATCGGAAGGATCATTCACCGGAGGAATTGGGCCGATACTCTGGTCGTATGGGCTGGTCGAAGAGAGTAGCCTACACAAGTGGCTTTCCGAACACGGGCTAGCTTACCTGGCGAGGTTGTGTCCTCAATGATCTTTATCTCGGATGTTATTCGATGACTGACGTGCACAGCCAGCGAAAGGTACTGCTCATATGCAACGATGTGGTTGGCGAGCGCATGGCCGGCCCGGGCATCCGTTACTGGGAGTTTGCCCGGGTGTTGAGCCCGTCTTTTGCTGTCACGCTAGCGGTGCCCCCGTTCATCAAGATGTCGGCATCACCCGGCGAACCCGACTTCCCTGCCAAAGTTGTGTTGTGTGACAAGGCAGCAAGCCTACGGGCGTTGGCAGCTGATGCAGATGTGATCATCACCTTGGGCGCTGTGCTCCTGGCATATCCCTTTCTGGCGCGTACCGGCAAGCCATTGGTGCTGGACTTATACGATCCTGTCATTCTGGAGGGCCTGGAGCGCCACGCCGATCAACCCATGGTGGAGCGCGTGTCCCTTCACGAGGGGTATCGGCGGGCATATGCCCGGCAGATCCAGGCCGCCGATTTCATGATATGTGCTAGCGAGAGACAGAGGGACTATTGGCTGGGTATGTTGTCTGCGCTGGGGCGAGCTAACCCCTACACGCATCGCGATGACGAAACGTTATACCGGTTGATTGACGTCGTCCCGTTTGGCCTGCCATCTACCCCTCCCCTTCACACCAGACCGGTACTCAAGGGTGTTCACAGGAAGATTGCAGCTGATGACAAAGTCATCCTGTGGGGTGGTGGCCTCTGGCACTGGCTCGATGCGCCCAGCCTGGTCGGGGCCATGGCTTTGGTGACCCGCGACCGGCCAGATGCCAAGCTCTTCTTCATGGGCACCGAGCGCCCTAACTTGACGGTGTATGACAAGCGGGCTGTGGAGAAGACAGTTGAGTTGGCCAAGGAGCTGGACCTCTATGATCGCTGCATCTTCTTCAACGACTGGGTTCCCTATCACGATCGCCAGAACTACCTACTGGAGGCTGACGTGGGCGTCAGTCTCCATCAAAGTCACATTGAGACACGTTTCGCCTTTCGCACACGTTTCCTCGATTACTTGTGGGCCGGCTTGCCCATCGTGGCCACGGAAGGGGACGTAATGGGCGATCTGGTGCGAGAATGGGGGCTGGGCCGGGTCGTCGCCCCAGGGAACGTGGAGGGTGTAGCGCAAGCTGTCCTTGATCTCCTGAATACCCCTGAGCTGCGCGATGCCTATCAGCCTCATTTTGTCGGGGCACGGGCTCGCCTGCAATGGGAGATGGTTGCTGGCCCTCTGATTGAATTCTGCTCGAATCCCCGTCTGGCGCCAGACAAGGCTTACATCGGAGAGATTCCCGGAATCGATGCAAGAGAGACAAGGTGGTGGGCTTTGCCGGGCAAGGTGCGGCGAGTACTGGCGAAACAGGGCATATCTGGCTTGGTCAAGCAGACCGGCGAGTACCTGCGCTGGACACGCGCGCAGCGGTAGCCATACCAAAACTGTTGATCCCAGTCCACGTTCTTACAACAACTTAGATTGGGTTCCCTCATCGCCTTTGTCCCAGTCTACCTTACAGACACATTACCGCGTCCAATGTGCCTCTCCCTGGATGTGCACATCTGTCAGGCGTGTCATGTGGAACCTGCCACAACTGCCTGGTAAATCGCTTCGATATCATGTACGTGGTCTTCGATGGTGGGAACCGGGCATATGCCTGCACGCAATCGGGGCAGCAATCTGGGATCTTCTGTGAGTTCTAGCAACGCACTCTGCAGTGCCTGAACGTCGCCAGCTGGAACCAGCAGGCCGTCCACGCCATGCCTAATCCTATCGACCAGAGGCCCCAGGCTGGAGGCGATAACTGGCACGCCAGTGGCGAACGCTTCCGAGACCAGAAAAGAAAAGGTCTCGTACCACTGAGAAGGCACTACTACCACATCGACTTGGCCCAGCGTCTTCCACACTTCCGCTCGTGTCAGCCTGCCCAAGAAGCGCACATTGGGCGACGCTAATGTGCGCAGATGGGAGACGTAGGCCGGGTCTACGGCCTCATCCCCGGCAATCCACAACTCTCCCCCACTCTCCATATCCTGGAAAGCCTCCAACAAGACATGGACGCCCTTCTGCCAGGAGAGTCCTCCGATGTAGGCAAAACGTACCGCGCCATCCGGGCGCTGCCTGTATTGGGAGGACAAAGCGGGGCTGTCAAGTCCGGGCAGAGCCACAACGATCTTCTCTTCTGGCGTTTTGTGCTGGGCGTACCAGCGTCGCACGAACTCTGTGGGCGCAATAAGCTTGCCGGCAGCGTCCATGATCTGACGCAGCAGCTGATTGCGCTGGGCCAACAGTGCCGCTGCTCCGGGGAGGGCTGGCCAGAAGGGGGAAGCGTTGGCTCGAGCCAGGGCGCAACTGGCGCAGTTCAGGTAAGCCCGAGGGCCATCGCATATTTCCTGGCTGTAGTTGGTCAGCAGCTGGGCGTTGGCACAGACCCACCAGAAGTCCCATAAGGTGATCACGAAAGGGATCCTTCGCTGCTGGATGACAGGGGCCAGTCTGGCCGGGAGGCCCATGAGATGTTGGATGTGGATCAGGTCGGGCGTTGCTTCCTCCAGAACGCGCTCGAAAGCACGCACTATGGCAGGATCCCCGAAGGTGGCCCTGAACCGGCGAGTCGGACTGAGTGCACCTGCCCAAGCCGCCCACACGTGGGTATCCTCTTCCATTCTGTGCTCGATTCCTGCACCTTCCGCGCTGCGACGATAGAAGATAGTGACCTGATGGCCGCGCTGGCTCTGCCCTCGGGATAGCCATTGGGTGTAGAGCTCGGTGCCACCTATGTGTTCCGGCGCGTATTGGTGAACAAGGTGCAAAATGCGCATGGCAATCCTTCTGTGTTTGACCTGCCTGAGGGGCGCCATTGGGAAAAGCCAGGAAAGCACGTGTGAAGTGTGGTATCAACTATGGCTCTTTGCCCTGGTAAGTACCTGAGACACACACCAGCCCACTGAACACTGTGGGCCAGGCATTGCGCAGGCGACTGAAAGGTTTCCCAACGCCCAGACGTCGTTCCGGGGCAAAGCCGGCAATCCGATAGAGGATTTCAATTTGACGAAAAGTGAAATAGTGAAGGTGACCGAGATCAAACAGGATGGTTTGACCTGGGTTATCCTCGAAACCTTCGTTACGGACATTGGCAGTGGTGGGTGCCTGGCCGGTCAGCAGGCGCAATCTCTGCGGCAGAAAGGCTACATTTGGCGTCACCGTTACCAGTTGGGTGCCCGGTCGAGATAGTTCAGCCAGAACATGCATGGCACCTACCACATCAACAACGTGTTCTACCACGTCGGCCCACACAATGCAGTCAAACGGAGGGGCAGCTATTTCGGCCAGATCCTCCAAAGTACCGGTGAGAATCCGGCAGTTTGGTAAATGAGTCAAATCCCGACGTGCTCGTTGGGCACGGACCTGGGACAGTTCTGTGCCCACTACCTGCTCGAAGTGGGGAGCCAAGGCAGCCAATACCTCACCCCGGCCACAGCCTATCTCCAGCAGACGACCGCCGGGCCGTGCCAGGTAGATTAGAGCTTGCTTGCGGTCGGCAGGCCAGTCATCAATTCGCACGGTCTCCACGGCGCCACTGTGGGTGTCCTGTTGCGAGATTCTCCTTGCTGCGTCATGCTGGTAGATCTGGTCGTATTTTGCCATCAGCACGTCAGAGATTGTCTTGACACGGGTTTTGCTCGTAAGGAATTGAGATGACACCTGCGGTCTCTTGATGGTCTTCTCCACCATTTCGGGTTTGAATGGCTGTGCGCACCATGCTATGCTATAATGCCGCCGACGTCAAACGGATTGAATGGATGCAACATTCAGGTGGAACTTTCCATCATTATCCTTAGCTGGAATGCGGCCACTGACACGATCCGTTGTGTCCGCCAAATCGCCTCCTGGGAGCGTCTTG
>JAUVRU010000175.1 GCA_030597485.1 Anaerolineae bacterium | reverse complement strand
GTTGATTGTCCGTCCTGACGTGAATTGGACTGTGTCCGTGTGAGGTAGGTGCGCCCTCAGGCGCAACCGGTGCCCCGAAGTGCAGGGTCTGGGGGTGTTCCCCTCCACGATGTAGTGGTGCCGGAGAAATGACGGGAGTCCGCGTGACAGCATCATATGGGAGTCAGCTGTGATTACTGGTGTGTCACACTCGGGTTGCACGGTTGGCAATCTCGAGCAATCTTTGCGGTTCTATGGTGAGGCACTTGGGATTGAGCATATCAGAAGCCAGGTGACCGATCAGCCATACGTGGCGTTGGTAACCGGTTTTCCTGGATGCAGCCTCAAGATAGGCTTCGCTCGAATCGAAGGTGGCGGTGTTCCCTTTGAGATCATTGAGTTTGTGAGGCCGGCAGGCGGTCGGGCGCATACCGGCTTCGGGATTACCGGGAGTCCCCATCAATGCTGGCAAGTTGACAACCTGCCAGCGACCTGTTGCCGACTGTCACAGGCCGGTGCCTCATTCTGTGCTGAAGAGCCTCACTTGCTCGTTGACGGGCCGTGGGGTGAAGCACAGGGTGCCTTCCTGCGGGACCCCGATGGCCTGTTGCTCGAGTTGATTGAACTCCCTGGACACCGGGATGGGCCTGGTCGCCTGGTTCGCATGCACCACTTCGGCCTTACAGTCAGCGACCTGGACAGGGCGATTGACGTCCTGTGTAACCAGCTGGGCCTGGAAGAGAACTCCAGGTACCAGAGCGACAGTGTGTACATCCGGCAGCATGCTCACCTGGAAGACAATCATATCCGGGCAGCCACACTCCTGATTCCTGAGACAGAGGTGTTCATTGAGCTCTGGGAATTCCGCACGCCAAGCGGGCCGCTGGCAGATATGGCCATAAATAACGTAGCGAGTGCACACCTGTGTTTTTTGGTTGATGACATCGTGGCGGAACACGCTTCATTGAGCGAGCGTGGAATTCAGTTTATTGGTACCCCGGCTGAGGTGACGGCCGGCGTAAACAGGGGAGCGCGTGCGGTCTACTTCATGGGGCCGGACAATATCCGCTTTGAGTTGTATCAGAAGCCGGTGGTGTCTGCTGCGTGATCTCGCAGAAGGCTGGCCAGTATAAGATATTTCAAGCGTGATGGATTTGGAAGAACTCTACCATGACCGGTTCACTTTTCAACTGTAAACGGTTCACCTTTCATCTTTAAATGGTTCACTTTTGAACTTTAAATCACATTCAATCCAGACCCATTGACAAACGACAAACGGCATGATATACTGTAGTGGGTATGAGGTATGACCGCATACCGTGCGCTGGACGGTTGACAAGACCCGAGTTTCTGCGTACGATTACTGCCGGGTATGCAATGGTGATACGACTCAGCGGTTGTGCCCAAAGCCTGCCCATCTTCTGGTTCTCTCGTCTGACTGCTCAGATGCGGTTGCTATGTTCATCCCGTTATCGCATTGCCAATCTTCTCCAATGGTCCGTCCCCATGTTCGATTATGGAGTTGCCGAGAATTCCACACTAGCCGTGACTCAGGCGAACCAGCGCCCAATGATGTGCATATGTGCGGCGGCGTGGCCATGCTGGCAGCTGGAGCGTGTTGAAAGGGTCGTCGGGGTGTCAGGCGACCCTGAGAAAAGGCAGGCTGTTGGTGCGGCGCTGGAAAGTCACTTGACTGACATGCTGATCACCGAACACGTGATGACTAGCGACTTGCTGACCGAGGGCCACGTCACAGCTGCCTATCGACAGCAGAAGGGGGTGACTGATAAAAGAGGAATACGAAAACAGTCCGTTCGTTGACCATTCGTATGGCACGTGCTGTTCCGCGTGCCACCAGACTCACTGGAGGGGAGAACAATGAAAGCGCGTTTTTTGTTCGTGTTCGTTGTGTTCGCGTTGCTGGTGGCGGCTGCCCAATGTGGAGCGCCGGCCACGCCTGAGGTCGTTGAGAAGATAGTCACTGTTGAGGTAGAAAAAGTAGTTGAGGTCGAAAAGATAGTCACCGTTGAGGTAGAAAAAATAGTTGAAGTCGAGAAGGTGGTCGAAGTAGAGGTCGTGGTCACCAAGGAGGTGGAGGTGGAGGTGGAGGTTGAGGCCAAGGGCCCCATCACCATCGGCTACGCCGCACCTTCACTGGTGGGCGGCCAGATCGACATCCAGGAAGGTCTGGTGAGGCAGGCCGCGGCCAAGGGCTGGCAGGCGATCACCACCAACGCTAACGGTGATCCGCAGCAGCAAAATGACGATATCGATTACTTCATCGCATTGGGGGTGGATGCCATCGTGACCGTTCCCCAGGACAGCGCTGGCATCTGCGCCGCCGCTGAGAAGGCCAAGGACGCCGGCATCCCGTTCTTCACCATTGACCGCTCCCCCATGGGCTGCCAGATTGACATGACCATCCTGTCGGACAACCGGTTGGCCGGGCAGCAGTCTGGCCAGGCTATGGTCGACCTGCTGACCGAGAAGTACGGCGAGCCGAAGGGCAAGGTCCTGGAGATCACCGGCGACCTGGGCCAGAACGTCGGCATCTTGCGCCGCGACGGCTTCCACGACATCCTCGACGAGTACCCTGACATTGAAGTCATCACCAAGCCGGGTGACTGGGACGCTGCCCTGGGCGTACAGATTGTGGAGGATGTGCTCAATGCCAACCCCGACCTGGATGGCATCTACATGCACTCCGATGCGGTTTACGTCGAGGGCACCATGGCTGTGCTTGAGCGATTCGACGCCCTCGTGCAGCGCGGTGAAGAAGGCCACATCTTCCTCACCGCCGTCGACGGCAGCCCATCGGGCATCCGGGCCATTCGAGATGGTTGGCAGGATGAGTCATCCAACCAGCCGGTGCCCGACTTCGGCCGCCAAGCCGTTGAGTGGGTCGAGAGAGTGGTGGTCGGCGGCGAGACGATCGAGGCCGGCGAGGTTGTGCTGGAAGGCGCCCTGTGGTCACCGGCCAACATCATAGTCAACGAGGATGGCACACCGGAGCTCTTCCTGTCCACGACACCCGTCACGGAGGAGAACACCGAGGATCCAGGGCTGTGGGCCAACCAGACACTGGGATAGCCCCATAGCCACCGGTTGGGCGTCGTTTCCAACCATCACCATCAGGCCTGCCCCCAGGCCAGACCAACGGTCAAGACGGCCTGGGGGGCAGGCCACCCCGGACAAGGTATTCGAGAGAGTGAAGCCTATGGATACACCAACAGATACCTACGTGGTGGAACTGCGCGACATCGTCAAGACGTTCCCCGGTGTGCGCGCACTTGACCGTGTGGGTTTCCGGCTGCGACCAGGCGAGATTCACAGCCTGGTCGGCAAGAACGGCGCTGGGAAATCCACGCTGATGAACATCCTAACCGGAATATATCAGCCCGATGAAGGCGAGATACGGGTGGGTGATGAGCCCATCGACACCATGACGACTGGACTGGCCAAGCAAGTGGGGATCGCTTACGTGCACCAGCATTCACAGCTTGTTCCAGGCCTGAGCATCGCTGAGAACCTCTTCTGCGGCGAGGTGCCCACCGACCGCGCTGGTTTTGTCGATTGGAGGGGGATGTACCGCGAGGCAGGTGAGCTGCTGGAACGAGTCGGTCTTGAGATCGACCCCAGAAGGAAGGTGGAGGGCTTGAGCGTTGCTGAGCAACAGATGATAGAGATCGCCAACGCGATGTTCGCCCAGGCGCGTGTCATCATCCTGGACGAAGCGACGGCGCCTCTGCCCAAGAACGAAGTGGACATGCTATTCAGCTTCGTCCGCCGGCAGCGCGATCAAGGCGTGGCGTTCATCTACATCTCACACTACCTGGAAGAAGTGTTCGAGCTGTGCGACACCGTCACCGTGCTGCGGGACGGCCGCCTGGTAGGCGGTTATCGAGTCTCAGAACTGGACATGCCCGAACTGATTCGCCTCATCAGCGGAGCCAAATTCGAGCGTTTCAAGCGTGAACGGTTCGAAATCGATGGTAGACCCATCCTGGAAATCAATGGGCTTAGCCGGCCAGGTGCCTACAGTGAAATCAATCTGGCGTTCAACGCTGGCGAGATCGTTGGCTTGACTGGATTGGAGGGTTGTGGCAAAGCCATGCTGGCGCGTGGCTTGTTTGGGCTGGAACCTCTGGGTGAAGGTGAAGTTCTGCTCGAAGGGGAGCCCTACCTGGCTGAGATGCCTGACCAGGCCTTTGACAGAGGTGTGGCCTATTTGCCTCGCGACCGTCAGCGCCTGGGTATTATAGGCATCCGGTCAGTGCTCGAGAACATCACGCTGCCCATACTGAATAGGTTGGTGAACGTGTTCGGTGTGTTGAGAGTGAGGGCAGAGCGGGCACACGCCGAGCGGTATGTCGACACGCTGGGCATCATCACTCCCGGGTTGCAGCAGCCGGTCCAGTTGCTGAGTGGCGGGAATCAGCAGAAGGTCGTCTTCGCCAAGCTGGCTGGTACGGAGCCCAAGTTGTTGCTGTTGGATGAACCGACGCAAGGCGTTGACGTCCAGGCGAAGACCGAGATCATGAGAATCGTAGACCAGATGTCACGCCAGGGCGTAGCGGTGGCATTCATCTCCGAAGAAATCAGGGAGTTATTGGACGTATGCGATCGCATCGTGGTGATGTACGAAGGTGCGGTTACCGCTGAGTTCCAGGTGGGGGATTCGGATGCCACCGTACAGAACATCCTTCAGGCTGTGGAAGGGGGCTGATGGCGAGATGAATCTGAGGAGATACATTCCGATCCTGCTGGACAACCTGATATGGATTCTCTTGTTAGGTGTGGTTGTGTTGTTCTCACTCCTCACCGACAAATTCCTCACTACGACCAACATCTTCACTATCCTCGTGCACGGCGCGGTGTTGGGCATCGCCGCTATCGCCCTGAGCTTCACGCTTCTGACTGGCAATTTTGACCTTTCGATCGAGTCGACAATCGGTTTCACTGCGCTGGTGGGTGCCTGGCTGGTGGCACCGGCGGGCGGGATTGCAAACGGCAGTGGCCTGAATGTCAACCCCTTCATCGCCGTGTTGCTGATGCTGATTGTCGGGCTGGGTATCGGCTGGATCAACGGTACCCTCATCACCCGGGCCAAGATGAACAACTTCATCGTGACGTTGGCTATGCTCATCATCCTGAGAGGCATCATGCTCGGTTTCACCCAGGGCCAGACTGTCGCCCAGCTTCCGGCGACGTTCAAAGCTTTGGGGCACAACGCAGTTGGGCCAATTCCAATCCCAGTCATCACCCTCGTCGCGGCGTTCGTCATCGCCCAAATTGTGACCAGGTACCGCCCTTTCGGTCGTGATTTGTATGCAGTGGGTGGCAACCGCGACGCGGCACTGGCGGCGGGCATTGACCCTGATAAACGGGTGCGCCACGTGTACCTGATCAGTGGCGTTCTGGCAGCGTTCGCCGGCTGGATGCTGGCCGGTCGGTTAGGAGTCGTCGTGGCTGGCCTGGGCGAAGGAATGATTTTTCGGGTGTTTGCGGCCGCGGTCATCGGCGGCATCAGCCTGCAGGGCGGGCGTGGAAGCATGATCGGAGTTTTCGGAGGTGTTGTGCTCTTGTCGGCAATCAATTCAGGGCTCAACTTGATGCGGGTTTCGTCCTTCTGGATCCAGACGATCACTGGCTTGGTCATCCTGGTCGCCTTGCTCATCG
>JAUVRU010000230.1 GCA_030597485.1 Anaerolineae bacterium | reverse complement strand
TGTGTCCGGCGCTGGCGCTTCGTCGCCGGTTGAGCTGACCGTGATTGGGGAGGTGCCGGCAGGACGCATGCCTGAGCAGGCGCTCGAACCCGGCACGGCTATGCGCATCATGACAGGGGCTCCCATTCCGTCGGGGTGCGATGCTGTGGTCCCCTTTGAGGAGACGGACCAGGGCCGGCACCGGGTGCAGGTTATCAAGGCGGTTGAAGCCGGTGACAACGTGCGTCAAGCTGGTGAGGATATCCAGCAAGGGCAGGTGGTCCTCTCCACCGGGCGCGTGTTGCGCCCGGCCGACATCGGCGTGCTGGCCTCGATGGGCTATGCCCAGGTAGAGGTGGTTCGTCGCCCCCGGGTGGCCATCCTGGCCACCGGCGATGAGCTGGTGCAGGTGACCGACCCGATCACGCCCGGCAAAATCCGCAATTCCAACGAGTACACCTCGACCGCCCTGGTGGTACGCTACGGCGGGATACCGGTGCCGTTGGGCATCGCACGCGACACGGCCGAGTCCCTCTCGGCCAAGATCGGGGAGGGATTGGCGCAGAACGTAGACTTCTTCCTCACGTCGGCGGGCGTATCGGTGGGTGATTTTGACGTGGTCAAGGACGTGTTGGCGGCCGAAGGGGAGATGCTATTCTGGCAGGTGGCCATTAAGCCGGGCAAGCCACTTGCCTTTGGCAGCGTACAAGGGGTACCGCTGCTAGGCCTGCCGGGGAACCCGGCCGCAGCCATGGTGGCCTTCGAAGTATTTGCCCGGCCGGCCATTCTCAAGATGGGGGGGCACGCCAGCTGGCAAAAACCGTCAGTGCGTGCCGTCCTCGACAACGATGTGCATAACAGCAGACGCCGTCATTACATGCGAGCCCGGGTGCGCCGCGAGGCGGACGGGTACCACGTGACAACACGGGGAAGTGGCGTTCGGGTGCAGGGGTCCGGCATCCTGTCGTCGTTGGTATGGGCCAACGGGCTGGTGGTCGTGCCGGAGAATGTCAGCCTTATCCCGGCCGGCAGTATGGTGGAGGTGTGGATGCTTGACTGGCCGGGGCCTGTCTTCTGAAGGTGGGGGTTGGGCTGTGAGCGGCGAAGGGGGGGACGCAGTGGAATGGCGTCCCCTATGTCATGTTCACTGCCAGGCGGTGATCGGTCCTTGTTTCTCGTAGTTGCTGGCGGTAATTGCCAGGTCGAAGATGTCCACCGTGCCGTCGGCGTTGATGTCCGAGGCGGGATCCTGTCCCCCATAGCTGCTGGCGATGAGGGCAAGGTCGAAGATGTTGATCACGCTGTCCCCGTTCACGTCACCCCCGAACAGGGTGACGACCCCGATGTTGCCTGCCGGTGATTCGCGCTGGGCAGCCAGGTGCCCGAGCTGCGTCGCCCGCAAGCACTGATAGCTGGCGCCAGGCCCGACAGCAATCTCGAAGTAGCCTTGGGCATCCGTGGCCGTAGTGGGGTTGACGGCAACGGGATCACCGCACGGTCCCGCGCCCAGAAAGATGGTGATACCATCATGGGTGGTCCGACTCGGTAGCAGCACGGTGCCAGAGATGGAGGCAGCTGACCCCTGCGTTACCTGCCTGACGGCTTCCAGCGCGTCAACGCGGGGCGCAACTTGGCCGTTCCGTGGGTCGGTGATCCCCGTGCCGGTTTGCTTGAGAACGCTCTCAATCTGCGCCGGGGTCAGGCCGGGCTGGGCCTGGAGCATCAGAGCTGCCACCCCCGAGGCGTGAGGGACTGCCATGGATGTGCCCGATCGGTTGGCTGGACCCCCGCCCAGAGCGGCGGAGGTAATCAGCGCGCCCGGGGCCAGGAGATCCAGAACCGGGCTGCTGTTGCTGGTGCACGTCACCTGATCGACTGTCGCGTCTGCGTCCACGCAGATGGGGCTTGACGAACTGCCCCAGGAGAAGGGACCCAGGTTGGCATCGTAGGTGCTGCCCACAGATATGACCCCCGAAATGCAGGCTGGCGTCATCATCTTGTCAGCCAGGCCGCCGTTGCCCGAGGCGGCGAAGACGACTATGCCGGCCTGCCTGGCGGATTGAACGGCAGCAGCGTACAGCATGCTGTTGGCATCGTGGGTGTCGCACACAGCGGGATAAGTACCGCCCCCCAGGCTCAGATTCATAACGCGGATGTTATATCCGGCCTGGTTGGCAATCACCCAGTCTATCCCAGCCACCACGTCCGAGGTCCAACCAGACCCGGTGTTGTTCAACACGCGGACGGCAACAATCCCGGTGTCCGGGGCGATGCCTCGCGGGCTGGTGCCCCCCCGACCGGTGATGATGCCGGCAACGTGGGTGCCGTGCCCGTGTTCGTCCTGGGCACTGTCGCTCTCGTCCGTGTCGCCTGGGGGACAGGTTCCGTGATTGAAGCAGTGTTGAGCCACTATGCTGTCTGACAGGTCAGGATGAGTGGTGTCAAGACCGCTGTCCAGCACGGCCACATTCACTCCCGCCCCGGTGAAACCGAGATCGCTCCAGACGCGATCGGCCCTGATCAGAGCCGCGCTTTCGGTCAGAGCGGCAAACACCGGCAGGTCTGGCGCAATAGCTCGCACCTGGGGGTGGTGACGCAGGGTGGCCAGACCCTGCTCGTTCACGACGACCACCATGCCAGGCACAGTCTGGTAGCGGTGGATCAGATGAACATCGGTGGAATCCACGCTGGCCAACACATCTACCTGGGCCTGGGCAACTGCCAGTTGTTGAGCGCCCACTTCGTCCTCGACCGTGGACGGAGGCCAAAAGGCCACCACCACCCGGCCCGGCAATGCTTCATTGTCACCTTGCTGCGCCCGGACAGGGGGGCCGGGAACCAGCATTGACGCAACGACGGCGCAAATCAACCATGCCAGGCTGGCTCTCTTGATGAATCTCCAATGAGTACCGCGGTGCATTTCCATCACGTTGATCCTACCACTGGCTTTAGTTCTGCCTGGGCGACGGAGTTGTCGGGATCGAGCGCCAGCACTCGCTGGAAGCAGATGCGCTTCTCGGTCGTCTGTTGGGCCACCAGCCCCTTGCCCAGCCACGCCTCGGCGTTGGCCGGATCCTGCTCCACCGCCCGACTGAATAACTCGTATGCCATCTGTATCTCGCCCCGGTCCATGGCACGGTTCCCCTGCTGAGTCAGATTGATTGAGGAACGTGGGGAGGCATAACTGTTGGCCGGTGGCATGCGAACACCAGGTTGGGAGCCAGCCGGCCCACCGGCAGCTGACCGTCTGCGATACAGCAATATCGCCAGGATCAGCAGCAGAAACCCGCTCGACAGTCCGATGACCCACCATCCCCACCGCGGCAGGCGTTGGGGCGGGACGGTGACAGCCCCCATCTGTTCGCTGAGGGGTAGATCCTCCGTTGTCACCGGCAGGGCGAGCAAATCCGAAGAGACCAGCTGCGCCTTCGCCACCTCGACCGACAGCGGGCCGCTGCCGACGATCCGAAACGCGACCGTGGCCAGCACACCCGTGCCGCTCACAGGGGGAGCGGGGTTCAGCAACGTAACCACGAACTTGATCAGCCCGGCTTCAACGTCCACCCTGTTGCTGACCACGAACCGATCTTCGGCTGCCAGGAAAGTGCCGGGAGCGATCTGGACGCCGTCCAGACGGGGATTGGCGTCCTGTACCTCCAGCTGCACCGGGTCATACCTGAGCTGGACCTCGGCGCCGTACAGGTCGACCACATCCGCCACCACCACATCCACTAGCAACAGCTTCTCGTCTTGCAGCGCCGCCGCCTGCAGATAGAGACGCGCCGGGTCCTCCGCCTGCACAGACAGAGACAGCAGCAGGAGGAGGAGCACCAGGATAATGGCAGACATTCGCAGGGCCATACTGATCACCGATTGATAAAGGCTCACCCACCGAATAGAACGCGGATGACGCAATAGGACTGCCAGTCCTATTGTACTATCTTAGGGTGAAGTCGATCGCTTCAGCCTCTTTGCTCACGAGTATCACCGAGCCAAAAGCGGCTCTGGAACTTTGGCCGGCATTGCTCTGCCAGCTGGCGGTCGCTATCAACCCGCTGCCGTCGAACCCGGGATCGTCGCCCATCTGGGTGACGACGTAGCGGATCACGCCGCTCTGGTTATCTACCTCGTTAATCGCCACGAAGTCAGGGGATGGGGCCTGGCCCGGCTGGATCTGAACACCTTCCGTGTCTGGATCGGCGTCAGCCACTTGAGCCCCGCCGGCATCGAACCGGATCTCGACATCCAGCGCATACAGGCTGCTGACATCGTCCACCCAAATCTGCAATGACCTGCCGTCGTCAGCGTGCACCATCCGCAGCCCAGCCAGGTTGGGGGAAACCACAACACCTTCCTCCTGGACACCCTCCGCCCCTGATTGGGAGGAGGCGGCCCCTGTATCCCCACCATCACCGGCGGGCGCTGCCGCCACAGTGGGCGCTGCCGCCACAGTGGGCGCTGCCGCCACGGTGAGCGTTGTCGCCACAGTGGGCGGCGAAGCCTGGCTGGTCTGATCGCGACTCACGGGTGTCTCCTGGGCACCACAGCCGGTCAGGGCTATCCCTGCCACTATGATGGCCGCGATGGCTGTTGATTGACGCACAAGGCAAGAGAAAGCCATACACACTATTCCTTATGTTTGATGCTCCCAGGATAAAGGCAATCCTGGTCGATTCTCCAGTCTGAAAACCCCGACTGCTGAAGACTTCACCCCGAACACAGCACGGGACTTCGCCGGCGGGAACTTGGGCCCGGATGGGCGCTTGCCGCCTGTTGGGTCAAGGGCACCGGTGGAACAATTATAGCCGATATTTCCCTGGAGCAAAGAACCGCAGATCCCAAAACCGCATCCCCGGACAACCGGC
>JAUVRU010000294.1 GCA_030597485.1 Anaerolineae bacterium | reverse complement strand
GTGCGGGGTCGCACCTGGAGGAAGCCTATCAGCTGGGGAAGAGCCTTGCTCTTGTATGGGGTCACGTCAATAGGCTATCCCCTCTTCTACTTGATGATTCATCGCTGGCAGTTGCGGCCCCGCAGTGCCGTGGCGATCGATCCGATTCAAGCGGTCATGCAGGGAGCCAATCTGGTCACCGGTGTGTTCGTCCTGTTCTATGTGTTCGTGGGGCTGTTGCTGCTGCTGATAGCCGGCATGTTGGCCATGCCACTGATGCGGAGACAGCCCCTCTGGCGTGCTGCCAACTGGTGGTTGTACCCAGTTCTCATCCTGGCTGTCGGTGTAGCGATTCTGTTTAAGAACGTGGACGTGGTGCGTGCAGACATGCTGCTCAAGCAGGGGGAACAGTATCGCAATCAAAAACAGTATGACAATGCCATCCTGCTTCACCAGCGTTCCATCGAGATGGACGCTGATGAGGATTTCTACTATCTGATGCTGGCGCTGGCCTATCAGCTCAAAGGTCAGGACAACAGCCTGCCGGCCGAAGAACGTGGGCGAGCCTGGGCCGAGGGAGAAAGAATCGCCGTAGAGGCACGGGGTATCAATCGCTACAACCCGGACAATACCGGCAATCTGGGGCGTTGCTATCTCACCTGGGCACAGCTGACTCCACCCGACGACCCCCAGCATGCCGTCAGGTATCAGAAGGCACAGGAGTACTTCCAAAAGGCGATCAATCTAGCGCCTCAGAACGTTGTCTATTATAACCTGCTGGCCCAGACACACTACATCCTGGGGCAGTACGACAAAGCGCTGGAGATACTCGAGGAGTCGGTTGCGCTGGATTCCAGATTCGATCAGACTCAGCTGCTCCTGGGCGACACCTACGGCGCTCTGGGGCGTCCGGAGGAGGCGGCTCAGGCACACCGGGCGGCTATCCTGCTGAATCCTGCCGCCTTCGCTGACCAGTTTCTCGACCAGCGGATTGATTTCTATCTCTCGTTTCCGCAGATGCAGGATATCATCGTGGCTCTTGAGGAAGCGGTGCTCAAGCGCCCTGACGACGTCTTGATCCCCCGTACGCTGGGGCGTATCCATAGCCGGATGGGGGATCGTCAGAATGCCATCGCCTACTACACTCGATCGCTGGAGATGGGTGACAACAACGTTCAAACGGTGTTGGCTGTGGCCGGCGAGTACCTGGCTATGGAAGAGTTCCAGAGGGCGGCGGATGCGTATGAGTGGGCAGTGGAGCTGGATCCGAACAATGCGCAGGCGCACAGCAACCTGGGCTATGCGTATGCCCGTTTGGGCCGCTCGGATGACGCCATACGGGAGAACGAGCAGGTGTTGCAGCTCAATCCCAGCGATCACGTCAGCCACCGAAACCTAGTCTTGCTGTATCGGGACACCGGCCGGTTGGACGAGGCCATCCGACAGGGGGAACTGATGTTGGAGGTGACAGCCGAGAACGAGCTTGGTCCCACCTACTTGTTGGTTGGAAGCCTACACGAGGCGGCCGGGCAGACAGCGGAGGCGATATCCGCCTACGAGCTGGCGGTGGCCGCATCACCGGACCTGGCCCAGGCATACGCGGCTCTGGGGAATCTCTATCTCCAAGCGGGGAGATTGGAGGACGCCCTCGGTTCCTTCCAGACGTTGGCCGAACTGACGCCTGATGACTACACGGTTCGTCAGCAGTTGGCCGTGATCCACCGTCAACTGGGGCGGTATGATGAGGCGCTGGCAGCGGCACGCTTGGCTCTGGGTGTTGCGCCCGAGGAGGCGCGGGGGGAGATCGAGCAACTCGTGGTCGAGATTGAGGCCGACAGGGAACAGGGACAGTAATGTCAACGCTACTCCTCATTTTTGCCAGCGCTCTGCTGCTGGTCGTGAGTGGCACGCCGGTGGCGCGCTGGATTTCGCTGCGTCTGGGAATCGTTGACCATCCGGACGTCCGGAAGCTGCACACGAAACCCATCCCCCGGCTGGGTGGCATTGCCATGGTGGTGGCGGTGATGGTGGCGTTGCTGGTCTTTGAGGACCGCTATGGCATCACTCAGATGGTCAGCATCCTGATAGGCGCTGCCTGGGTATCTCTGCTCGGCATATGGGATGACCGGTGGGGGCTGCGCCCCATCTACAAGCTCATCGGTCAGGTTGTGGCTGCCGTCATTCTGATCGTCGCCGGCGTACAGATCAGTCTGCCGCTGCCTGAGTACATGAACTGGCTGTTGACGGTTGTGTGGGTGGTGGGGCTGACCAATGCCATCAACTTCCTGGACAACATGGACGGCCTGTCCGGGGGCGTCACGGCGATAGCGGCCGCGTTCTTCTTGCTGATGGCGGTGCAAAGTGGACAATACCTGGTGGGGGGATTGGCCGCGGCCGTGCTAGGGGCCAGTGCCGGTTTCTTGCTGTATAACTTCAACCCTGCCAGCATCTTCATGGGGGATACCGGCAGCCTGTTTCTGGGTTTCCTGTTGGCTGCCCTGGGCATCAAACTTCGTTTTCCAGGTCACCCGGTAGTGATTACCTGGATGGTGCCGGTGCTGGTGCTGGGCCTACCCATTTTCGACACCACGCTGGTTGTCTTCTCGCGCATCCGGCGCGGGTTGCATCCCATCACCCCAGGCAAAGACCATACTTCGCACCGCCTGGTGTACATTGGGTTCTCGCAGCGTGAGGCTGTCATGGCGCTTTATCTGGTGGCGGGTGTGTTGGGAATGGTGGCCGTGTTTGTTGCCCAGGCTGACGTGACCGAAGCCTATCTGCTAGGTGGGGCGGTGTTTGTGGGAGCCGTGTACAGCATGTGGCGACTGGAGAGAATCCCGCTTGAGGAAGGCAGCAGCCAGCAGTCAGCATCAAGCGATCAGCCCTCGACTGTCACAGGATGTGGGGCGCAGGATCCTCCGAGTCGACACTCCGACCGTTGATGGGTAGCCCCTCACGATTTGTAGCCGATCTGCCGGAGGAAGTCCTTGCGCCAGGCGATGCCCTCGTCTCCCTCGATGGCCTTCGGCTTGAAGCCATCCACTACGCCCAGTATGGCGCGTCCCAGCTCTGTCTCGGCGATGACCACTTCGGTGGGATTGGCGGTGGCGCAGAAGATGTGGCACACCTCCGGCACCATCTTGATCGCGTTCAGAACGTTGATGGGGAAGAAACCCTCGCCCAGGAAGACGATGAAGCTATGGCCGGCCGCCAGGGAGGCAGCGTTCTTCCTGGCCAGTTCGATCACGGTTTCGTCGGCGCCCGACCAACGTACCAGGCAGGCCCCAGACGCCTCACAGAACGCCAGGCCGAACTTGATGCCAGGCACGGCGGTGACCATGGCCTCGTGAACGTCTTCGACAGTTTTGATGAAGTGTGTCTGGCCCAGGATGAAGTTGGCAGTCTCCGGCTTCTCAATCTTGACTGTGGTCAGTTCCATAGAATGGATCGCCTCCTCGACCGGGAGTAGTAGGGTTGTTTGACGGCTCGGTTAACTCACCGAGATCCCAGTCTGTTCATTCGACGGCGAAGCGCCTTGCCTATGCGCTCCAGCTCGGATGTCGTCTCAATCTGATTGACGCACCACGCCGCCAGCCTCGCCATCTCGGTATCTGTCACATCGCGCATTTCCTGCTCCAGCCTGTCAATGGCCCGCGAAACCTGGGCGCTGGCCAGCAGGGGGAGGCGGGCGGCGCTGCGCAGGTTCACGTCGCGGGGCGCTGGCACCGGATCGGAGTTAGCCAGCTCCCAGATCAGATCGGCTGACTTGTACACGGCATCAGGGCGGCCCAGGCGATGCGCTTTGGCAGTCCGTTCTTCCAGCACGGTGGCGTCAGGCTCCAACCAACGCACCAGAGATGCCAGCACGTCGGGCGGCGAATCGGCCCAATCACCTGCTCCGCCGGCGGTGACGTATTCCACATTTCCCGTCTCCTGGCCCGGGATGGCGCTGCTCAGTATGAGCGGCCGACCACAGGCCAGGGTCTCGCTTACTATGATCCCGCCCGCTTTGCTCACTACCACATCGCTGGCCCGGATCAGTGCCGGCATGTTATGTGCGAAGCCGTATACGTGGACGTTGCCCTGCCACGGCTCGTCGACAAGCTGCGCGTACAGCGCGTCGTCGCTGCCGGCCACAATCGCCAGCTGAATCTTCAGG
>JAUVRU010000490.1 GCA_030597485.1 Anaerolineae bacterium | reverse complement strand
GGGAACGGCGCTGGTTGCCGCCTCGCGCCTGGGCGCGCGGGCGGCCTATTGTGGGGTGCTGGGTGATGACGATCTGTCCTGTTTCACCATTCAGGAACTGGAGCGGGAAGCCGTAGATTGCACGCCGGTGCTGCGTCGGGCCCAGGCACGGCCCTACCACTCCCTGGTGATCGTCGATCAGTCGAGTGGTGAGCGCACTATACTCTTCACTGCCGAGGGCGTCGTCGAACGCCAGCCTGGGGAGATGACGCAAGACCTGATCGGTGCCTGCCGGGTGCTGTTCGTGGACTACTTCGGGGTTGAGGGTGGGCTGCGGGCGGTGGCGCTGGCTCACGCTCAGGGCATCCCGGTGGTGGGCGATATCGAGCGAATTCCTGAACCCGGGGTCGAGGAGCTACTGCATCAGATTGACCACCTTATCGTTGGCGTCGAGCTGGCGGCGGTGGTCACTGGCGAAACGGAACCGGAGCCTATGGTGCGGGCTCTCTCCGGGCCGGAGCGGGTCTGTTGCGTGGTGACGGCCGGGGATCAGGGCTGCTGGTGTTCGGAGCGGGGTGGAGAGGTACATCAGGTGCCGGCATATCAGGTGCGGGTGGTGGACACCACCGGCTGCGGGGATGTGTTCCATGGTGCCTATGCTGCGTGCATTGCTCAGGACGAGAGTGTGGCCAGGGCAGTCCAGGTGGCTACGGCTACCGCTGGCCTCAAGACCACCCAGCCGGGGGGGCGAGCCGGCATCCCCAGCCGGGACACGGTTGAACGGTTCATCAAGGAGAACCAGGCAGGAGCCTGACATGGCAGTGTTGACGCACTACGAGCGGGTGCTGATGGCGGTCCAACACCGGCAGCCTGACCGGGTGCCCCATTACTTCAGCTTCACCGGGGATGCTGCCCGCAAACTTGAGGCCTACTACAGTACCAGCAACCTGGATCTCACGCTTGAGAATGATATGGTGCGATACAGTCCACGGTCACTGATGATGCGAGAGGTCCGCCCCGGCTTCTTCCAAGACGAGTTCGGCGTGGTCTGGAACCGGATGGTGGACAAGGATATCGGCCTTCCGGAGGATTACCAGCTCGAACATCGGTCCCTGGAGGGGTACGCATTCCCCGATCCCTACGACCCACAGCGTTACCATCACCTGCCGGACTTCATCAAGACCTATCCCACCTGCTTTCGGCTGCTCTGCTTTTCGCTGACCCTGTTCGAGAGGGCTTGGAGCCTGCGCAGCATGCCGGAGCTGATGGTGGATATGCTGGAAGCGCCGGAGTGGGTGGAAGATCTGTTTGATGCCCTGACGGCGTATCAGATGAAGGTGCTTGAGGAGTTTCTCAAGTATGACATACACGGTGTGCTGTTCGGTGACGATTGGGGGCAGCAACGTGGTATGCTCTTCAGTCCCCATCTGTGGCGTCGGTTCATCAAGCCTCGCCTGGCTGAGTTGATCGGTGGGGTCAAGCAAGCGGGCAAGGTGGCGATGATCCATTCGTGCGGCAAGGTGCAGGAGTTGTTCCCCGACTTCATCGAGATTGGGGTGGACGTGTTCAATCCGTTCCAGCCGGACGTGATGGATATTTACCAGGTCAAACGCCAGTACGGCGACCGCATTTCCTTCCACGGAGGGATGAGCGTCCAGGGAATGCTACCACATGGCACGCCTGGACAGATTCGGGACGAGACCCATCGGTTGATGGATGAGATCGGTCGCGATGGTGGTTTCATCATTGGCCCCTCTCACCACATGCCGGGCGACATTCCGGTCGACAACATGGTGGCGTTTGTCGAGGCGGTGCGTGAGGGGTGACGGAAGGAGGTCGGGGGAGGTGGCTGCGTACGCCGGGGGGTAGCGGATAAGGAGGAGTTGTCACCCTGGAAGGGTGACCTACGTGTGTTCGGGGCACGGTGTGACATGATTCTGTGCGTCACGTTGAATCCGCTGGTGGACACCACTTTCTTCGTGGACGAGTTTCGGGCGGCCTATCGCACCAACGCCAGGCGCGTAGCTCACGTCGCCGGCGGAAAGGGCAATAACGTGGCCCGAGCTCTGGTCTGTATGGGCCAGCCAGCGCGAGCGTTCACGCTGCTGGGCGGCACCGCTGGTCGTCACCTGTCTGAACTGCTGGACGCTGATGGCGCTGAGAAGGCGGTCGTTTGGGTGTCCGGGGAGACGCGCGTCTCGGTCACCATGGTGGATCGCGATCACGAGCAGCGCGGGTATTGGGCGCCCGCTGAGCCGTTTCTGGAGAGTGACGCTGCGGCTGTGCGCGAGCGGTTTCCTGGGGCATTGGACGGCGTCCAGGCAATGTGTATATGCGGCAGTTCGCCCCACCCGATGGCTGATTCCCTGTACCCGGAGTTGTTGCGCGCAGCAGCCGGGCGGGGGATTCCCACGCTGCTGGATACGTATGGAGAGGCACTGCGTCTGGGACTGCAGGCGTCGCCCACGGTCGTCAAGATCAACCGGCAGGAGGCGGCCGCCTGGCTGGGCCGACCGCTGGACACCCTTCGGCAGCAGGTGGACGGGCTGGGCGAGTTGCTGCGGACCGGACCTGAATGGGCCGTGCTGACGTTGGGCGAAGGGGGGGCTTTGCTGGCTCAGGGGAGGCAGCGATGGATGGCCCGGCCGCCTGAGGCGGCGGTGGTCAACCCCATCAGCTCGGGCGATGCGATGACGGCAGGATTGATGATGGGCATCGTGGATGGACAGCCATCCCAGGAGTGCTTCCGGCTGGGCATGGCGATGGCGGTGGTCAATGCCATGACGTGGGACGTCTGCCGGCTGACGCCGGAAGAAGTCCAGGCCATGTTGCCCCAGGTCGAGCTGACACCTGCCTAGTGCCGAGGTCGGAGAGGGACGCCGGATCACACATCCGCCTTGCACCGTGAATAAGGCCCATAGTCATCAAGCAGGTCATTCATCATTC
>JAUVRU010000340.1 GCA_030597485.1 Anaerolineae bacterium | reverse complement strand
GGAGCAGCATGTTGACTGATATCACCAAGCATTCCCTGTCTGCTGGACAAAAGACTGCGCCCCTTCCGAACAGTGCAAGTGGCTTTCAGCCATTACCTGAGGGCGCGGTTGTGGGATACGGGGCTTTCTACATCACTCAGCGCCGCTACGACGGACCAGATTACAACATCTACGGTGTGGAGGAGGCAATACCGATTTTCCCCTGCCCCAACCCCCAATGTGGACATCTGGAGAACCTGACGGGCGACTCGACGTGCGCTTCGTGTGACACTTCGTTGGAGGGTGTGATCCCGGTGCACCGACGGTACCAGATCTTCGAGTACCGTGAGTTCGAACCTGTCAAAGTGGCTGCCAGCATGACCGAGAGGGGCCTCAAGCACCCGGGCCTGTTGCATCATCGCTTCTTCTCAGAGAGACCGTATGGGGATCAGGATCGCTACTGCCTGCTCCTGCCCGACCCGGTGCCGCCACTGGCCACTCAAGTGCCGGTGCCGCAGAAGACGGTCCGTGTTCTGAAGTGGGGTGCTCAACTCGCCGACGCGCTGGCCTACCTGCACAAGAATCATATCGGCTGGCTGGATCTCTCGCCGGACCACATCGCGTTGCAGGAGCGGAAAGCTGCCTGGGTCAATTTCACCGCGGCCCAACACCTCTCACAGGAGAAAGCCGAAGCGATTCAACAACGAGAACGAGATGTGGCGGGCCTCACCAGCATCATCTTCTATCTGGCCACTGGCGAAAAGACATTCACCCCTCAGGCGGACTTCCCGTCGTCAGTGACCAGCGTTTTCGAGCGTATCCTGAACGCACAAGCCAAGGATTTCAGTGCCGACAGTCTGGCAGAAGCTCTCAGGTCGGCTGTGGACGCTGTGCGACGACCAAGCAGCGTGTGCATACGTGTTGGCCGGTGCACAGACGTCGGTCTGGTACGGGACTTGAACGAAGACAGCTTGCTCGCTCTGGAATTGGATCGAGTCTGTCGTTCCGTCAGCCGACCCGTCGGCCTTTTCGCGGTAGCCGACGGCATGGGCGGCCACGCCGCCGGCGACCTGGCCAGTGGTCTGGCCATTGATACTGTGGCCAGGAAGATGGCTGCCGAAGTGTTGGCTCCACTCGTTGCCAGCCCTACGACTACCGAGAACCTTGATGCCCTGGGATGGCTGACAGAAGCTATTCAAGAGGCTAACCAGGCTGTGTACCTGCACCGTCAATCCACGCGATCCAATATGGGAACCACACTGGTCGCTGCCCTCCTGATCGGTGACACAGCGTACATCGCCAACGTGGGTGATAGTCGCGCCTATCTGATCAACCCCAAGGGCATTGAGAGGATTACCACTGATCATTCTCTGGTCGAGCGCATGGTGGCACTGGGCGAAATCGGCCCGGCGGAAGCGCGCATCCACCCCCAGCGCAACGTCATCTATCGCCGTATCGGTGACAGGGAAGAAGCGGAAGTCGATTATTTCGTCCAACAGATGAATCCAGGCGACAGTCTCCTCTTGTGTTCCGACGGGCTGACCGGGAAGGTGGAAGATACCGAAATCTGGCAATTGGTCCAACGCTACGAGGATCCGCAAGAAGCATGCGAACAGCTGATCCAGGCTGCCAACAATCGCGGAAGCCAGGATAACGTGACCGCAATCATTATCCAGGCGCGTCGTGATTCACCCAGCCGCTGACGACCCTGAGTGTGGAGGCCTTGCGGCATGAGCAACTTGATCGGCACAACCATCGGTAGCTACAACCTGGTCGAGGAGGTAGGCAAGGGCGGAATGGCCATTGTGTACAAGGCATACCAGCCCAATCTGGATAGATGGGTGGCAGTGAAGGTCCTGGATCCAGCCTACACCACCAATAACTTCGAAGCTCTTGCTCGCTTTCGCAAAGAGGCCAAGGCCATCGCCGGAGTCCGCCATCCCAACATCCTGACGATTCACGACTACGGGGAAGAAGATGGACTGGAGTACATCGTGACGGAGTATGTGGAGGGCGGTACTCTGAAGGACCAACTGACGGGAACGCCCTTTGATTGGAAAAGGGCGGCGGTTCTGGCCATTGGCGTGGGGCAGGCATTGGCTACTGCTCACAGCCACGGGATTATCCACCGTGATGTGAAACCCGCCAACGTTCTATTGCCCAGAGAGAACTGGCCGCTGTTGGCCGACTTCGGCCTGGCGAAAATCAAGGAGGATCGTCAGTCTCTCACGGAACCGGGCATAACGCTGGGAACACCCACCTATACTTCCCCGGAACAGGCTCTGGGGGAGCCGATTGACCAGCGTGCCGATATCTATGCCTTGGGTGTCCTCTTGTACGAGATGGTAACTGGCCGCGCGCCGTTCGCCTCAGACAGACATTTTGAGGTGATGCTGATGCACATGAGCGAGCCACCTCCCCGGCCTCGGGACATGGTGCCTGAGATTCCGGACAAACTTGAAAGCATCATCTTGAAAGCACTTGAGAAGCAGCCAAGCGATCGCTATAGCCAGATGGCTGACATGGTAGAAGACATGGAGACGCTGATGGCTCGGGTGCTCAGCACCAAACCGACCGACGGCTCGCCAGCTGATGAAGCGACCAGTCAGGCGACAGTAGAAATCGACTCACTTCAGTCGTTCCTGCAAGGTCCCCACTTCACCGTTGCCGGCTCGGGCGCTGCTGTGCCCATCCCCCGCCAGGACGAAGTGCTGATCGGCCGGGCTGACCCCACCAGCGGTATGCTGATCGATGTGGACCTGTCCGGCCACGGGGCGAGCGGTGCCGGCGTCTCGCGCCAACACGCCAGACTGGTGTGCCAGGACGACCAATGGACTGTGGAGGATCTGCGCAGCACCAACGGGACCTACATCAACAAGAAACCGGTCTCTCCCTTTCAACCAGTGTCACTGAAAGATGGCGATAGGGTCGACCTAGGCCAGCTGATTCTTGTGTTCCACATCGGTGGTGAGGCCAAATAGGCCGGGTGACCCCTCGCATCCCCTGATTTCCCTCTCTTCCACGCACAACTCGAGAGCGAGTATGGTGTTACAACAGCATAGGAGATCGGAAGAGGAGGTCCGGGGAAATGATTGCGCCCCACGAATGGCCCAAACCCATCAAGCGGCTGGTGCTTACGGGGGCCACCGTGTTGGTCATCCTGGCATATGCGTCACTGTGCGCCGCCGGCTGGCTCTTGTCGACCGCTTTGCTCTCGCAGGTTCGCCCTTAGCCAGGTGTACATCAACACACCCCCAGCCACGGCAACGTTGAGGGACTCTGCCCCGCCCACAATCGGCAGATAGACCCAGGATTGCACATAGGAGCGCACATCCTGCGATAATCCCCTCGCCTCGTTGCCCAATATCAGAGCGACTCCTCCGTCCCAGGCGTCCTGTCCCCACGCCTCACCTGATCGCGCATCTGCTCCCACCAACCGCAGGCCTTTTGAGCGCAGTGACGCAAAGAGGTCCGATACCGCCTCTGTCTGTATCAGGGGCACGCTGAACAATGAGCCCATACTCCCGCGCACTGTTTTTGGATCAAAAGGGTCCACGCAGGGCTCAATCAGGATCACTGCCGCAGCGCCGACTGCATCAGCGGTCCGAATGAGGGTGCCTACATTGCCCGGGTCTTGAAGGCGGTCCAGCACCACCACCAGCTCCTGGCCCATCAGGGAGAGCGATTGAAGGGACGTCGGGAACAGGGCAAAAGTGGCCACGATGCCCTGGCACACCTCGCGATCCGACAGAGCCCCCATCACGTGCGGCGATACTGCCACCGTCTCGGCGCCAGCCTGGCGACACCGGGACAAGAGGGCCGGTGCCCCCTTCCCCGTGC
>JAUVRU010000180.1 GCA_030597485.1 Anaerolineae bacterium | reverse complement strand
GTTGCCACCTTCATGATCGTCATGGCGATCAGCGCAGCCCTGGCTGGCATGGCTGGTGTGCTGCTTTCATCGGTCTTCTATCTTTCGCCGATCTCGGGCTTCAACCCGTTGATCAAGGCGCTGGTGGTGACCATCTTCGGTGGCTTGGGCAGCGTCAAGGGCACCATTTTGGCCGCCTACGTCATCGGCCTGCTGGAGGCAGCCCTGCAGGTGTACTTGGGCGCGGGGGCGGCGTTGCCAGGCCTGTTTCTCTTCATGATTATTGTGCTAACCATCCGTCCGACCGGGCTATTCGGGCAGAGGGAGGTGCAGCGGCTATGATCCAAGATACAGCGATATCTCAGTCGAAATTCAGCGACGTCTCAAAACGACTGGACTGGGCGGCCGGCCCGTGGGCCGTGCCCAGCAAGTGGTTTGTGATTGTGCTCGTCGTGGCGGCGTTAGCGCTGCCCTGGGGAATAATCCAGCTGAGCGCAGGCCGTTTCATTCTCCATCTCTTGATCCTCTTCTTTGCCTGGGGTATCGTGGTGGAGAGCTGGAACCTGATACTGGGTGTTGGCGGCATATTCTCCTTCGCCCCGGTAGCCCTGTATGCCGTGGGTGCCTACACCACCGGCTCTCTGTCCCTACACCTGGGCTGGAGCCCGTGGGTCAGCATCTGGATGGCGCCAATCGCGGCCACCATTGCCGCCCTGATTATCGGTCTGCCCACCTTGCGGCTGAGTGGCCCCTATGTGGTTCTGATAACCTTGGCGTTTCACGAACTGCTGCACAATTTCGTTCTGCAAGGCCCGCAGTGGATAGCTAACGGTGGCCGCGGTCTGTTGTATGTGCCCAAGTTCGGCTTCGAGGAAATGTGGGGCACCACCTTGGGCAAAGTGGGGTACTACTACCTTGGCCTGCTCTTCTTCGGGATTACCAGCTACGTCATCTGGCGCATCTTCCACTCGCCTATCGGAATGTCCTTCCGCGCCCTGCGCGACTCGGAGACCTATGCTATCAGCCGGGGGATTGACCCCTTCCGATTCAAACTGCTGTTGTTTGCCCTCAGCGCCTTCTTCACCGGCCTGGCCGGCGGCTACCTGGTCCACTACAACGGGGCACAATCACCCTACGTTCTCAGCTTCCCAATCTTGATCAACCTGCTGGCCATGGTTGTCTTGGGTGGCTGGGGCACTTTTTGGGGACCGATTGTGGGCACCGCCGTGCTCACGGCGCTGCCCGAGGTGCTGCGGGCTGTTGACGTCTACCGAACCATGGGCATAGGGTTGACCCTGACCCTCGTCGCCGTGTTTGCCCCCGAAGGCCTGGGCCCGCTGACTGCCAGAGGGGTCACGAATCTCTCTCGAGCCTTGCGAGGACACCAGGCAGAATAGAGAGATTCTGTCATCAGGGTCACAGCGTGGGAACAACCACAAACCCGGCTTTTCGTTAGCGAGAGCCGGGTTTTCTCATCACCATCCGCTGCGTGAACGCTCGCCCATCTGGGATTTCAGCTCACCAGGACGGGGAACTGATCCCGGTACCTCTGCCTCAGGGCCCTGTGTACCCCCGACGGCGCAATTCATCCGCCATCAGAGTGCCCCGGGCAATTGGGGGCTGAGGCTCCACCTCGATGATGACCAGCGCCTCGGCATCGTGGCCGTACGGACCTTCTGCCAGTATCTCCCCGCCCGGTCCGACTGCAAGTGAACATCCGATGGCCTTCCGCCCCTTCCAGGGGCCGTCGGTGAGCCAGCCCACGTTGCTCACCCCGACAACAGTGACGTCGTAGAGTGCAGCCAGTTCGCTGAATGACGTGCGCCACAGCTCCCCGTAGGGCTCGGCACCGCTGTCGTGATCGGCGTCAACAGCCCAGGCCGAGGGAGAGAGAATGACCTGCGCGCCCATCCGAGCCAGGACGTGCCCGATGGCCAGGGAGTCCCCAAAGTTGTCCGCGCAGATGTTGATGCCCAGAGTGCCCAGCGCTGTCTCGGCCACCCCCAGGTGGTCCCCGATGGAATAAAGGTGCTGGGCAATGTCCAACACGTTGATCTTGCGATGAAGGAGACGGATCTCGCCCTCCGGGTCGATCAGAACCGCCGAGTTGAATGTCCTGTCCCCCGCTCGTTCAACCAGGCCGGCCACAATGAAGACTCGGCTGTTCCGGGCAGCCTCAGCAAGTTGATCGGAGTGCGGACCAGGTATCGGTTGGGCCAGTTGCTCGGCGCTGGA
Organism: Anaerolineae bacterium; assembly: GCA_030597485.1. GTDB lineage: Bacteria > Chloroflexota > Anaerolineae > 4572-78 > NAK82 > JAUVRU01. Next base: position 3,363 of record JAUVRU010000180.1, on the reverse strand, counting down.
GTGGGTCCAGGCCAGGTCCATGCATTCGGGCAGCACGACCAGCCGGCAGCCCTTCTCGGCAGCCTCAGCGATTCGGGCAACGCCCCGGGCCAGATTGGCTTCCGGGCGCCCACCTTCGACCAGCATCTGAGCCATTCCCAGCCTGTAACTCATTCCTTGAGAGACCCTCCACCTGTACACCAGGCCAAAGGGGCGGACCGCAAGGGTCCGCCCCTCTCTCGTGAAGGATACGTTGACTTGTTGAGCAACCGTCTAAGGTATCAACACCGCTTTGATGATCGGCTCGCTGGCCTCGTTGCTTCTGCGCATGATCTGCTCCGTCTCGGAGAAGCCAAACGTGTGTGTGACCAGCTTCCCGGCATCAATCATGCCCTCCTGAAGCAAGCGTATGGAAGTGGGGAACCTGATGCCCGGCTCAGCAAAGGTAGGACGCAGGGTAACCTTGTTGAAGATCAAGTCGTTCACGTCCAGCTCCACCGCACTCTGTCCCCCCAGATTGATGCCGATGAAGGACACCAGGCCCCCGAACTGCGTCATCTGCACCGCCGAGGGCAAGGTCTTGGGCGGAGAGGTGACGACAACCCGGTGGGCCCCGTCCGGGAAGATGGACCGCACCCTCTCCACCGGGTCCTCCTCGGCCGCGAAGATCAACTCGTCGGCTCCGAATTCCGCCCCCACCTTCATACGGGTTTCCTCGCGCCGGCTGTGGTCGTACCCAACTAAGGCAACCCGACCTGCTCCCTGCAGATGCGCCAGTCGAACGCACATAAGCCCTATGGGGCCCGGGCCGTAGACCACCACGTCACCGCCCATCGGTATCTCAGCGTGCAGCACGGTGTTGATGGCTACCGCCAGCGGCTCCGTCAGCGAGGCGGGCACGAAGTCAATGTTGTCAAAGGGATTCAGGAGATGCTCGTTGAGCGCCATGTACTCTGCCATGCCGGGTTGGCCGTTGAAGTCATACATATTACGGCATTTCCCGGGCTCTCCATTCTTGCAGTGCTGGCACACGCCGCACATGGCGACATCCTCGGGAATGACCTTGTCACCTGGCTTGAGCCGGGTCACGCCCTTGCCCACTTCCACCACCTCGGCCGCGATTTCGTGGCCCAGGGGCATCCAATCCTCGGTCCAGTCGGCGGCGAAGTGCAGATCAGTGCCGCAAACCCCAGAGGCCTTCACCCTGATGAGGACTTCCCCCTCTCCCGGCTGGGGAACGTCTATGTCTCTGATGTCAAACTGAAAAGGACTTCGAGCGTATACGGCTTTCATTTCTCTATGTCATCCTCTCTTGGCACTGAGCTGGGCCACATCTGTTGCGTTGGCCACCCAGGAAACGCGACTTCCGAAGCCTTGAGGACTTCGAAAGTCTCACCGGTTCAGAAGATCAGCTATGCGGCCATGAAGATGGAGCCGCTGAAATGGGCCACAATGTCGTCATCCTTGTGCTTGACCACCGTGTCCAGGTCACCAAAGACCTTGTGGATAGCCTCTGCGTACCTCTCCAGCATCTCACTGCCATTGGGCGGGTTGGTGCCCACAATCACGGTATAGTCCTCGCACAGCGCCGAGGCGACCGGATAGTCCGCCACATCATAGGTGATTTCTCTGTCATAGAACTTGCTGTTCCACGGGAATCCTTTGCCGTGGCCGATTTTCGTCTGAAACAGGTCCTGAGCCGGCACTGGCATGATCTGCCACTGACCCACCAGAACGCCCTCCATATGCAATGCCTTCTCAAGAGCCACCCTGAACTCGCGCGGCGACAGGTCAACCCCCGCCTTTTTCGGGTCGAAGCGAGCGATGTACATCCAATAGACGTGTGTCCTGTCGGACGGCACGTAAGGGGTCGTGACCCAGTCATACCCGCTGAGTATTTCCGTGAGGGCTGCACAGTTCTTCTGCCGAATAGCGTTGTTCTCATCCAATCGCTTCAGCTGCGAGCGGGTGAAGGCTGCCGGCAGTTCCTGCGTCCGGTACATGTACCCCAGGATGGAGGCGTTGTAAACCCGCAGCTGGGTCTCATCATCAATCTCGTCCCCGAACATGCGAAGCATGTCCCCACGCATCATGTACGTGTCGTCGTCGGTAACAAACAAACCGCCCTCACCTCCACACAGGTTCTTGGAGCTATTCTGACTGAAAGCGGCCATCTCGCCAAAGGATCCCACTTTCTTTCCCTTGTACTCAGCCCCATGGGCCTGGCAGGCATCCTCGATCACAATCAGATTATGCTTCTTGGCGATAGCCAGGATCTCGTCCAGATCGGCCGGCAGGCCGTGGAGATGCACTGGGAGAATGGCCTTTGTCCTCTCGGTGATCTTCTCCTCGATCTTGCTGACGTCGATGTTATAGGTCCGTTCATCGATGTCCACGAAGATGGGGATGGCGTTCGCGTGGAGGATGCAGGAGGCTGATGCCAGGAAGGTGTAGGCCGGGACGATGACCTCATCGCCGACCCCGATTTGGGCCGCCGCCAACGCCATGTGCAAGGCAGCAGTGCCGCTGTTGGTGGCCAGGCAGTGTTTTCTCCCAACGTACTCTGCCCATTCCTTCTGCAGAGCCACCGTTTCCGGCGCCCCTGCGCCGCACAACATCTGGTTGTCGAAGACACGCAGCACGGCATCCCGATCCATCTGCCCAATAGGCGGCCAGGGCTTGATCGCCCCTTCGGGAACAGTCCGCTTTCCACCATCAATCGCCAGTTTCGTCATAGTACTGTGCTCCTTTCTGTCGCAGTAGAGTCTGTCTGTTAATGGTTGGTCGGCCTTTCCCCCTGAATCATCCACAGAGTCGCCGATTCACTTGCCTTGGGAAACAAGGCTGCGCCGCCCGCATGCTTCATCACGGCGCCAAGCGATTCAAGGATAGAGCCTTAACCGCCGAACGTCTGGCATGGGCGCGGGGAAGAGGTGGCAATGTGATAAGCGAAGACCCAGGCTTGGGTCGCAGGAAGAACCTCCCCAGTGTACAACCCGCCAGGACACCAACATATGAATTCTTTTCACCAAGAAATAATATACCACACTTCACTCGTTTTGTCAACGAATCCTGCCTGGTGATTCAGGGCAATGGCATTTGGAATATCAGGCCCATTTCGGGGCGCTAATGATCCCATTTTGCTCCTGCTGGATTGACAAATCCAGCGAATATGGGCCTGAGTCGGGCCTGGACTTGCCAATCCAGGCCGAGCGAGTGGGACAAATGTAACCGCCCTACATGGTGATTACCCACAGTAGCCTTGATGGAATCGAGCCTTCAGGCGGTCCTGGGTGGCCCAAAGTCCGGTGAGAACCTTGGCTCCGGAGATCGATTGACTTGGAGAGGGATTTGTGGGTAATCACCAAATCCTGCCATTCGATG
>JAUVRU010000253.1 GCA_030597485.1 Anaerolineae bacterium | reverse complement strand
GGTGGCGGAGACTTCGATCGCAATAAATGCGGTCAGTTCGGCCATCCCTATCTGCCCTTCGGGCCAGCATCCTCCCCTGTTTCCGTTGCCCGGGTCCGCTGTCTGGGGCGTTGCCACCATCGCGCCTCGTTTTCTTTGGACCCGCTGTTTCCGTCGCTGGAGTAGTAACGGTGATGGTAGTGGTAATGGTAGTATCCGCTTGTGCGCGCCGACAGCCGATTGACCACAACGCCGAGGATGTTGGCACCGACGTTGCCCAGGGTATCCCTGGCCCGGACTGCGAGGGCGCGTCGCGTGCGCCCGATATCGGTCACCAACAGTACCCCGTCCACCTGCGTCGCCAACACACTGGCATCGGTCACCGCCAGAATCGGCGGGCTGTCAAGAATCAGCACGTCATTTTCTTCGCCAAGCCGTTGCACCAGCGATCGCATCCTGCGTGAGCCCAGCAGCTCCGAGGGGTTAGGGGGGATGGGCCCGCTGGTCAACACCTGGAGATTCTCCACCTCCGTTGCCTGCAGGTGGTCATCAGGGGATGGCTGTCCTTCTTGGAGCAATGCGTTAGTCAGGCCACTCTGGTTGGACAGACCGAACAACTTGTGCTGCACCGGTCGCCGCAGGTCCGAATCGACCAGCACTGTCTTGAGCCCTGCCTGGGCCATGGTCACCGCCAAGTTGGCAGAGGTAACGCTCTTGCCCTCGACTGAGTTGGGGCTGGTGACCAGCAGCGTCCTGGCTGGCTGGTCCAGCGTGGAAAACTGAATGTTGGTGCGCAGCGTGCGGTAGGCCTCGGAGGTTGGCGAGCGTGGACTGCGAACGGCTACCAGCTTGTTCTCGTATCCCTCGTCCCTGATTCGGGGGATGGCCCCCAGGGGCGTCAGTTCCAGCGTCGCCACCACGTCATCGGGCGACTTAATGGTGTCATCCAGGTACTCCAGTAGAAAGGCCGCGCCCACCGCCAGGATCAGCCCCACCATGGCTGCCAACAGCACGTTCATCACCGTGCGTGGGCTGACCGCCTTGGCCGGCACCTGGGCCGGCTCGATGACCGTCAGGTAATTGGGCGACCCGCCTTCCATGAAGTTGAGCAGCTGGGCATAGTTGGCCTGCCAGGTGGTGATCTGGTTCTGCAGCACGTTGATCTGTCCCTGGAGGTCTTGAATCTGACGGGCGCTGAAGGCCTCGCCCAGTGACTGTTCCAGCTCGGCAGTTTGGGCCTGAGCCGCCTCGATCTTCGCCTGCAAGTCGGCGATCTGCTTCTCCACGAATTGGCGGTGCTTCTCCCGCTCGGCATCTTCCGGAGCAGTGGGGCTCTGCAGGACGAGTTGCCGGGCGATCTCGTCAGCAGTGGCTGCCGCTCGCTGTGGCGAGGTATCCAGGACCGATATCTGTAGCAGCTGGGTTCCCTGCACCAGGCTGACGTTGACACGTTCTTTCAACTCCGTCCAGCTGGTCCCCAGTCCCAGAGCGTCTATAGTGGCCTGCAGGATCGGCTGGCGGGTGGCCATCTGCACATAGGTCTGAGCCAGCTGCTGGCTAAGCATGATGTCCTGGGAGGTGACGTTGGGATCCTGGATCATGGCCTGTCCCACCATCAGGGTGGTCGAGCTCTGGAATACGAACGGCATCGAACGGCTGGCCCAGTAGCTGGAAGCAGCGGCGATGCCCGTCGCCAGGAGGATCAGCCACAGCCATCTCCAGACGACGGAAACATACTGGCGAAGCGCCATTAGTCTATCTCCTCGTATCTATCCAGTCGGGCCCAACCCTATTGTAAGGCCAACCGGTGTTGCTGACAAGCCGGGCGGGAGAGCAATCGCCGCTGCGTCACTCCGGACGAGCCGGCGGGGCTTTGAACCATACCGGATCCCAATCGTTGTAGGGACTGTCGCTCAGGTTGCGGAGATTGCCTCCGGGATAGTCCATACCCTCAAAGTCCATGATCCAGATCTGATCGTGACCGTCCCGGTTGGAGTGGAAGGCAATCTGTTTGCAGTCGGGTGACCAGCTGGGATGTTTGTCCCAGGGCCACTCGTTGTGGGTCAGACGCGCGGTGCGCAATGGCTCGCTGTCCGCCTCGGCGCTCAGCAGGTCAACCACGAAGATGTCGTCGTCGTCGGTCTCTTGCGAAGTGTAGGCGATATAGCGCGGATCAGCCTGGCAATAAGCGGGTGCATAGTCAGCCCCCTTGGTGCCACCGGTGATGTACCATTCGTAGCCGTCCGCCAGCCGGCGCAGATTGAGCTGGTGATTCTCCCCCACTCTCGGATCCTTGTCCACGTGTCGGGGTTGGGTTACGACTACCTGGTCTTGCCCGGTGGGATCGAGCGTGTCTCGCACCAGGGCAGCGTTGTAGGCATCCGGCCCCGTCAACCGCTGCACGTTGCTGCCATCCTGATCCATGATGTAGTACCACGGCTCGCCGCCATCCCGGTCTGACATGAAGCCAATCCGCCCAATCAGGAAGGAGGGGATGATATGGGGATTGGGCGTGGGGGTCAGGGCAGGCGCGAAGGTGGGGTTGGGATACACGACGGCGTTCACGTCGACCCACGGCGTCGGCGTGGCCGTGACCACGTTGAGTGGTGTCGGCATGGGTGTGCCGGTGATCAGAGCGTTGATCGTGGCCTGGGCCGCCACAGCCGTGGCCGTGGCCATCGCCCGAGCCACGGCCGTGACGGCGTTTTCCGGCGTTGCGACAGTGGTGATCATAACCATAGTCGGCGATGGCGTCGCCGTGAGAACGTTGGGAGGCGTGGGCGTGGCCGTGCCGGCGGTCAGGGCGATGGCAGTGGACTGGGCCAAGACGGCCCTGGCTGTGGCCGCGTGCCCGGGCACAGGTGTGTTGGTGACGATGATCGGGGTGATCCAATTGGCCGGCAATGGCGTTGGGGTGCCGTTGGTCTCTGCCGCCTGGGCGGTGGCAACGGCCCGAGCCGCCGCTGTCAGAGCGTTTTCTGGCGTGGGAACGCTGGTGATCATCACAAAGGTGGGCGACGGCGTCACCGTGACCACGTTGGGCGGCGTGGGCGTGGCGGTGCCCGTGGTCAGGGCCATGGCCGTGGCCTGAGCTACCATTGCCATGGCGGTGGCCGCGTTCTCGGGCACGGGCGTGCTGGTGACCACAACCCACTCCTCCGGGGTGGCCGTGACCAGGTTACGCGGCGTGGGCGTGGCGGTGCCCGTGGTCACGGCATTGACCGTCGCCCGGGCAACCATGGCCGCTGCCGTCAGCACGTTCTCGGGCGTGGGGGTGTTGGTGACCACCACGTAGTCGCGGGGCGGCGGTGTTGCTGGCGGCGGCCCCACGCTGAGGAACAGGACTGGCCTCAGTCCCAGGCTCTCCGGCCCGTAGCCGCTGTCCCAGCTGAAGAGACTGTTATCGCCAGCGAAGGGCCCATCCAGCCGGAGGGAGATCTTGCCTTCGTCCAGCACCCGTTCAGCCAGCAGGTCAATCTGCTCGCGGTTGAAGTCGCAGGGGTTGGCTTGCCGCACGTCCAGGTCGTTTACGCTCAGGGCCGGGGCGACGCTTTGCACCACAGTAGCGTTGTGGATGTCCTGGTAGGTAGCCGATGGCCACCCGTAGTCCATCGTGTCGGTGAGGATACGCAGCTCCCAGATTCCCTCGTGGCCCAACCTGTTCTTGGTGAGCCCGGTCAGCTGCAGCGAGGCCGCGTGGATGGGCGCGCCCCGGGGGATCACCGACAGGTCGAACTGTATGGCACCATGATAGATGAGACCGTCAAACACGCCGCTGTAGATGTTCGAGTCCCCGAAGTGGTTCCCTCGCGTCTCGCTGCTCACCACCCAGCCAACCTGCCCGGCCGCCGGCGACAGGGCGAAGTTGGCCCCGCCGGGCGGCGCCGTCGGCGTCACTGTCGGCTGCAGGAAGTGGAGCGGGGTGGGGGTTGACGCCGGGGTATCCGTGGGCCGGAGGGTGACGGTAGGTGCCGGCGTGGGCTGCAGACCACTCCCGACCGGTGTCGCCGTTTCCTGAGTTGGGCCGAAGATGGACGCGCCATAGTAGACGACGACAAGGACCAGCACCAGCCCCACCAGCGTCCACAGCGCCACCCGCCAGGGGGAGAACTCCGGCGGCAGATCCTCCAAATCCGCCTGCTCGCCGAAGGGGAGTGCCCCGGGCTGCGTGGCCTTGGGAGGGGCGGCTGCCTGTTTGCGCTCCGGCGGCTCCACGAAGCGAGGGCAGGACCGGTAGCGACCGTTCAGGCAGTAGCTCTCCTGATGCTCCAGGCCGATGCGCTGCCCCTGACCCTGGGCGAAGCAGCGATGAACCGAATCAGCATAGAGAAGGCAGGACTCTCTGTCGGTGGCCAATCCCAGATGAGGGCAATTTGGCCGTGATGGTTGAGTCATAGTCCCCATCCTTGTCCGTTACTCATTGTTGTAACGCCGATAGTTGAAGATGACCTTGCTGCCAAACCGCTCGGTGCGGAAGGGCAGTTCACGCAGGCCGTGCAGGGCCACCCTCAGCTGTTCCTGATGCTCCCAGGGGCAGTAGAGCAGCACGAACCCTCCCCCACCGGCCCCGGTCACCTTGCCCCCCAGCGCCCCAGCCCG
>JAUVRU010000472.1 GCA_030597485.1 Anaerolineae bacterium | reverse complement strand
GGTGACGAGGGCGATGCCTGGCGGCTGGCATCGGCGGTGATCAATTGGGTGCTGCTGTTCCTGTCGGCCGCCGGAGTGGTGGCGGCGCTGGCGGCGCCGGTGTTGGTGGACACGGTAATTGCGCCCGGCTTCACCCTGGCACAGAAGGCGCTCACGGTGGAGCTGATGCGGTGGATGCTCGTTGCCACGGTCATCTTCGGGGTCAGCGGTGTGGTGATGGGCATTCTCAACGCCCGCCAGCACTTCTGGCGGCCGGCGCTGGCGCCCTCAATCTACAACGCTGCCATCATTGCCGGCGCCTGGCTGCTGGGCCCCAGTATGGGTGTGTACGGGTTGGTGGTGGGGGTGCTGATCGGGGCTGTCGGGCACCTGCTGATCCAGATTCCCGGACTGCGGCGCGAAGGGATGCGTTTCTCGCTGAGGCTGGCGCCCGGTGACCCCGGTGTGCGCGAGGTGGGATGGCTGATGGCACCTCGGGCGCTGGGGCTGGCGGCGGTGGAAGTGAACCACCTGGTCAACGTGATGCTGGCGTCCAGCCTGGCCGTCGGCAGCCTGGCTGCTCTGAATTATGGGCGACTGATCATGCTGCTGCCCGAGGGCGTTATCGCCCAGTCGGTGGCCATTGCCGCATTTCCCACCTTTGCGGTGCTGGTGGCGCGTAACCAAAGGGGCCAGCTGCGGAATATGCTGCAGACCACGCTGCGCAGTGTGCTCTACCTGACGCTGCCGGCGGCCGTGGGCCTGATCTGGCTGCGGCAACCGCTGGTGAGCGCCTTGTTGGAACGTGGTGCCTTCAATGCCCGATCCACCCAGGCCACATCGTGGGCGCTGCTGTTCTACGCGCTGGGATTGGTGGGGCACGCGGTGGTGGAGATTGTGACCCGCGCCTTCTACGCGTTGCACGACACGCGCACGCCGGTGATAGTGGGGATATCGACCATGGCGGCCAACGTCGGGCTCAGCCTGGGATTTCTGGCGTTGTGCCGGGGCGTCGGCTGGCAACCGCACGGGGGGCTGGCGCTGGCCAACTCGCTGGCGACGACGGCTGAGATGGTGGTCTTGTGGGGTTTGATAAGTCGGCGGTTGGAGCGTTCCAGAGACGCGAGCCCGACCGGAGCGCTATGGCGCATGGGCGCGGGTTGCCTGGCGATGCTGGCCGTCTTGGTGGCGCTGACGTCGGCGATGGCTGGGGCCCCGGCCTGGTTGATCAGTGGGGCTGGCATCGTCGCGGGCGGCGCGACCTACGGCCTGGTCACGCTGGCGCTGGGCTCACAGGAACCGGTGGCGTTGATGCGGACGCTCCGCCGCCGGCTGTCGGCGAGCGATCAGTAGCCGGTTGGTGGGTATGGGTTATGTGCCGTCTCCCTTGCCACCGCGCCAGAACTGCAGTAAACGCCGGTTGGATGGAAAGGCGATATTGTCGGGCAGCTCGTCGGGGCCGAAGAGGCATACTTCGTCGGCATCGTCGGCCGGGTGCAGCTCCCCACCGACCACACGAGCCCGATAGAAGATGACGACGCCTGGCCCGCGGGGGTCATTCGTGTATCGTTCCACGCCGAGCAAGCGGGTCACCTCTATCTGAAGGCCGGTTTCCTCCAAACATTCACGCACGGCGGCGTCGACCGGGCGTTCGCCGTATTCCACGAAGCCCGAGGGCAGGCACCAGTCGCCCCTTGCCGGCGCCACCGCCCGTCTCACCAGCACCACTTCCCCGTCTCGCTCCGCCAGCACGCCAGCCCCCACCTTGGGATCCACGAAGTGGACGAAGCCACATTCCGAGCAAACTCGCCTGGTGCGTCCGAACGCAAGCAGATCTTGCATGCGGGCGCGGCAATAGGGGCAATAGGCGTACGGTTTGCGTTCGTCCAGTATCATCTATGCTGATTCCACTGCTTCCCGGGCTGCCCAGAGATTGCCCATCGGGGCGATGGTGGGGGTGACGCAGCCGGTGCCGATGATGAGCCGCCGGCCACCGGTCTGTTGGATGGCTGCCTGCACTTCGGCGCGCACCTGCTCCGGGGTGCCGCGGACCATGGTCTCTTCCTGCCGCAGTCCGCCGACCAGCGCGCCGGGGAAGCGGGCCGTCGCCTCTTTCAGCGAAGGCGGCGTCTCCTGATCGTGCCAGTTGATGGCCTGAGCGGGATAGTCAGCCACCAGGTCGAACATGATGTTCTGGCCGTGCACGTGGAGGAGGTTGAACCAGAAGTCTCGGGTGGCTTCCAGGATGCGCAGGTCATAGGGACGGCCAAACTCCCGATACTCGGCCTCGGTCAGGAGATCGTAGGAGGCGTGTTGCAGCGCCAGGAAGACGCCGGCGATGGCAGTTGCGCCGATGGTGTCGAGGAAGCGCAGGGTGCTCTCGGTGATGGTCTCCAGCCCGGCCTTGAGGGCGTCGGGATGTTGGCGCAGATCAGATAACAGCCGTCCGCCGGCCAGGTTCCTGGCCTGGGCCAGTGGGTTGAAGATGGTCTGGATGAAGGGCACTTCCTCTTTAACTTCCTGGCCGATGATGGACAGCGCCTGGCGTATCTCGTTCAGCAAGCCCTGGGTTGGGTCCAGTATGGGCAGGCGCGTCCAGTCCTCCGGGCTCTGGATGACCGGCCGCCCGTAATCCCGCGTTCCGTGGAAGTGGCCCACCCACCGCGACTCAGCGCCCCAGTCAGCCAGGCAATAGTTGCTGGAGGGGGTGACCTTAATGAAGTCAAAGTCGAAGGTGCGCTGAAAGGCGAGGGTGGCCCGGGCCAGGGCTGGCCCACGTGGAGCGTCCACCGGCCAGAGGCGCCATAGCGCTACCGGCAGCCGGGCGGCAGAGTGCCCGGCGATGGTGGCCTCCAGGCGGGTCCGGTTGTTCAGATCACTCAGGGATTGCCTCCTGGGTCTTGGGTGTTGAGTGGCCGGTATTATACCACCATGCTGTCCGGATAACCAGACCGAAGACCTCCAGTTTGGCGACGTTGGGGGCGAACGCTGAAAACGCTGATTGACCGCGGATTCGGGCACAGGC
>JAUVRU010000068.1 GCA_030597485.1 Anaerolineae bacterium | reverse complement strand
GTAGCTGGCCATCCTCAAGTTGAGCGAGGGCAACATCGAAAAGCTGCGCTAATTGGTGGACATTGCCAACGTGAACTTCCGTAACGTGCTCTATTGGGCCGAGTACTTGCACAAGGACAGCGACGATCAATGAGTGAGGCTGGACTGACCGGCGATTTGCCACAGGTCACCATCTACACTGACGGTGCCTGCAATCCCAACCCCGGCCCTGGCGGATGGGCTGCCGTCTTGCTGTTCGCCGACCAGGATCCCCAGGAATTGGTGGGATCCGACGAGGACACAACCAACAACCGGATGGAGCTTCAGGCCGCGCTCGAGGCACTGACCGCACTGCCCGGCCCCCACCGAGTCCATCTCTACACCGACTCCCAATATCTGCGCCACGGCATCACCGAATGGCTGCCAGACTGGGAGAAGCGCAACTGGCGCACGAGGGCCAACACCGACGTCAAGAACCAGGACCTCTGGTCATCGTTGGCGGCTCAACTTGAGTGCCACGATATCAGCTGGCATTGGACCAAGGGGCACGCGAACGATCAATGGAACGAGCGTGCCGACCATCTGGCCCGGTCAGCCACCCCCCGGCCGCAGCTCCCCTTGGACGACAACCAAGCCATTCATACCTTCACCGGGGCTTCATATCTGGGGAAGGAAAAACGGGGCGGGTGGGGCATCGTCTTGCGGTACCGCGCCAGAATCAAGACGTTGAGTGGCGCTGCTACCGATACAACCGGCAATCGAATGCATCTCCAGGCAGCCATAGAAGGGCTGGCATGCATCAAGAAACCGCTGCCGGTGCACCTGTACACCACTTCAGGTTATCTGAAAGATGGGGCCACTATGTGGGTCAGCGGGTGGGCGACTCGCAACTGGCAGACGAAAGAAGGAAAAGCCGTCAGCCACCGCGATCTATGGGAAAAGCTGGCCCATCTGACTCAGTCGCATCGGGTCAGGTGGCACGTGGTCCCCAAGAGCGACCTGCCTGCCGAAACGCGCCAAGCCAAACAACTCGCCAACGAGGCCGCGCACTCGGGTTGATCCGTCCGACTTAGCCCGCCGCTTGAGGATCCTGGCGCGCCCTGCTTTTCAAGACAGTGATAGAGGGTGGAAGATGACAGAAAACACACTGTCCGAATCGAAGGCACCTGATGCTCGGCAGTCAACGGACACGTCAGTCGTCGAGCCGCGGTCCTCGCCATCGTCATCCGGCACCATTTCCTCGTCCGGCCCACAGTTTAGCTTTCGCTGGCTGCTCATCCTGTTTCTCGCCTTTCGGCTGCTGGCTCTGCTGCTGCTTCGCCCGGGTGGGTTTATCCGCGACTATTCCGACTCCGATATCCTCCTGGGCATCGCCGCCATCTCTGACTATGGTCTCTATCCCTTCCTGCACTACTGGCTGGAGTGGCCTCCCATCGTCCCGTGGCTGGCCGTGGGAGCGTACAAGCTGAGCCTGCTCTTCCCACCCTGGCCCGACGACTATCGGTTATGGTTCGTTCTGATCTTGGGGAGTGTTTTCGTCCTGTTCGAGACCGGCAACCTGGTGCTGCTGTATCGGATTTCGCGTCGACTGTATGCACGGCTGCCAACCACGGCCCCTGATCACCCCTCGGCCCCAAGCGAGGCCCTTGCGGTCGGCAACCAAGTGACGTCCGGCAATCAGGCCGACGACACATCCTCTCCAGCACCCGATACCGAGCAAGTACTACGTCCTCTGTGGCTGTACACGCTTCTCTTCGTCCCCATCTACGCGATGCTGGGCTTCTTCGATGCCGTTGCCCTCTTCTTCTTGTTGTTGGGGCTGGAGTTGATTCTGAGGGGGAGGCTGTTCAGCTCGGCTGTCTCGGTTGCATTCGGGTTCCTGGTGAAGGTAACGCCCATCCTGATGGTGCCGGTGGCCTTGCGGCACTTGTGGGATTCAGCGGGAAGCAGGCGAGAGTCATTGCAGGATTGTGCCCTGTACGGGGTGACCACCCTGTTGGCTATCCTGGCCCTATCGCTGCCTTTTCTGCTGACACAGCCGGCCTGGCTGCTGACGACGGCACGTGCGATCATAGGCCGTTCTTCGTGGGAGACGGTTTGGGCTGTTATGGAGGGCTATCTGGGCTATGGCGCAGTGGGGGGCGATCGGCTCAATCCGGCCGCGATATCTTTTGCGCTTCACGAGAGCACACTGCCCTGGGGAATCATTACCGTGGCTTTTGGCATCTTCTACCTGATCGCGTGGACTCGCCCCGCTGACTATCGCCGACCACGCAACGTGGTGGCCTTTGCCGGCCTGACGATAACGCTGTTTCTGCTCTACTCCAAAGGTTATAGTCCTCAGTTCCTCGTCTATCTGCTGCCGTTTGTCATCCTGCTCTTCCCCAGCGGACGGGGCGTAGCCTACTGTCTGCTGCTGACGCTTCTCAATGTACTGGAGCAGCCGGTTTATTTCGTGCTCGTCCCCGATGCACAGGGTTTGCTGGTGGCGGTCGTCGTCGCCCGCTGGTTGACGCTGGGGGCACTCCTGCTGGAGTTCAGCTTTGTCTTGTGGGGACCGGGGCTATCGCGCCTGGCCGTGGTGCGACGGTACGCGCCACTGGGGCTGTCAGCTCTGGTGGGCCTTGGCCTGGTTCTTTCCATTCCCTCCGCCGCACGCAGCTACGCGCAGCGCCAACTGCGCCAGGACCCGGCTGCTCCCCTTATCGGGTATCTGGACACCCAACAGGCCCGCGCCCAGGCCAGCACGTTGCTGGTCACTGAGCAGGACCTCCTGCGCCGTCTCGCTCCCTACGTCGGCAATGACTACGCCCTACGCCTGGCAGGGGGAGACCGCCTGTACGCCGCCGCCCCCACCTGGTCCCAGCTGGTCGCCGACGCCGACCGTGTATGGCTGGTTACGAGCGATGCCAGTGTGGCGGGCGAAACGGGACGCACCTTGCTGACCTACGACTTCGACACGGGGTATGGGCTACAGCTGTTCGCCACCAAAGGCAATGTGGTCCCACTGCCCCCGGTAGCACGTCTGGGCAGTGGTGCCAACCTGGTGGGGTATGAGATCAAGCGTCCCTCCCGAGATCAGGTGCTCGTGACCCTGTACTGGTGGGCGACCACGTCCCCCGTCCAGAGCTACACGGCCTTCACTCACCTGCTGGATACCGATGGGCAGTTTGTTGCTGGTCACGACGGCTTCCCGGGAGACGGGGAGGCCCCCACCCACACCTGGGAGGTGGGTCACGTTTACGCCGACCCGCACCTGATCGAGCTGCCACCGGACCTGGTGCCCGGCAGATACGGCGTGGTAACGGGCATGTACAATGTGAACCTGAGGCGGGTGACTGCCACCGGGCCTGATGCCCTTGTGTTCGATGACAATGCCGTGCCGCTAGACGAAATCAGACTGCCATAGAAAAGGGGGGAAACGCCACGCAAGAACGAATTGTTATTGTACTGGTGATTCTGATGTTGATTCTGTCTGCTCTGGCCTGTGAGTCGACCGGTTCCACCGTCGGCAGCCACCGAGCGTGCCGCTCCACCATAGGCAGCGGCCAGTGTGAGGGAAGCTGGAAAAAACTATCGGGCACAGTCACCGAGAATATTGAAAACGATCGCATAAGTTCATTCGACACCATCCCCGTTGAGATCAGGGTGTCGGTTGAGAGTGGTGCGGTGCGCGTGTCGTGCAAAGACCCCGACGGAGAGACACGGAGCGCCCAGGCATCGCCTGGCAGCCCCGCTGCTCTATCGGCAGATTGTGAGGGTGACTTCGATGAGCTTGAGGTGACCTTTGAAGCCCTGGACGGGGATGCTACTGGCGTGTCCTACACGATCAACTACCAGGTCCCCTGACTCAGAGAAAGCGCCAACAGAAAACGGCTTTTGATAGCTGTTTGCCAGAACCGTGGCCAGGCGATTGTGGCAGCAGTCGCACCAACGCCCAGCAGCGCGACCCGTATGTTGAGGCGTAGTGATTGCGGTGGCCTCGATACACAGATTCCGCTTTGTGTATTGAGGCCACATTCTACAAGTGCTGATAATGAAGCGCCTGGCCAACACTGCGATTGGCCGAACTCTTCAGCAGTATAGGCGGCCCGTCACACCCAGCCGCGCAGTTTGCACGCTTCTGCCACGCGTTGCACCGCCACCAGGTAGGCACCCAGACGGTTGTGCACACCCATAGATTGAGCCATCCTGTGCACAGCGTGGAACGCGGATGTCATCTTGGCATCCAGCCGCTGGTGAACCAGGTCCAAGTCCCAATAGTAGTCGTAGGCGTTCTGTACCTGCTCGAAGTAGCTGACTGTGACGCCTCCGGCGTTGCATAAGAAATCAGGGATCACGTAGACCCCATTCTGGTTCAGAATCTGATCAGCTTCTGGCGTCGTCGGACCATTGGCCAGCTCAGCTACGATCCTGGCCTTGATATTGCCGGCGTTGACTGCTGTGATGACACTCTCCAACGCGGCCGGGAAGAGCACAGTGACCTCTGACTCCAGCAGAGCCTCATTGGTGAGGGGTTGGGTATCAGGCATGTTTGTCACACTGCCAGTTTTCTTCTTCCAGGCCACACCGTCCTCGAAAGGAATGCCATCCGGCTGGTAAACACCTCCCTTCGAGTCGGAGATGGCCACCACCTTCAGCCCCAGCACTTCCTCACCCAGCTTGTGAGCAAACTGACCCGCGTTGCCATATCCCTGGACGGCGGCTGTGCCTCCCGTGAGGTCAAGGTCCAGAACGTTGGCTGCTTCGCGTACCGTATAGACCCCACCGCGAGCCGTAGCATCGCCGCGCCCTTCAGAACCGCCAAGAGGAAGGGGTTTGCCGGTGATCATACCGGGCACGTTGTGACCCTTGATGACGCTGTACTCGTCCATCATCCAGGCCATGATTTGGGGGTTGGTATATACGTCCGGCGCGGGCACGTCGGTCTCCTCGCCAATGAAACGGTGAACGGCGCGGATATAGGCTCGCGCCAGGCGCTCTTGTTCCACCGGCGACATCTCCTTTGGGTTGCAGGTGACGCCTCCCTTGCCCCCGCCCAGGGGGATGTCAACTACCGCTGTCTTCCAGGTCATCCACGCGGCCAGGGCGCGCACCGTATCAATCGTCTCGTCAGGGTGCCAGCGCAGGCCTCCTTTGGTGGGACCGCGCGCGTCATTGTATTGCACCCGGTAGCCATGGAAGACCTTAACCGTATCATCGTCCATGCGCACGGGGATGGTGACTTTGAGTTCCCGACGTGGCCACCGCAGCAGCTCGTGGGTGGCCTCGTCCAGGCCCAACAGCTCAGCAGCTTCGGCAAGTTGCTCTTGGGCAATTGCAAATGGGTTCAACTCGGTTGACATGGCGGGTTTTGCTCCTTCGAAAATGGCGTCTCTTAGAATCACACACAGGCTACATCTGCTCGCGAAGCATCTTCTCGGCCAATTGGGGATTAGCCTTGCCTCGGGTAGCTCTCATTACCTGTCCAATCAGGAAACGAATAGAGGTTTCCTTTCCTTCCTTGAAGTTCGTCACTGGTTCCGGGTTTTCGACAATCACCCGGGCCACGATAGTGGCCAGCTGATCACGATCAGAGATCTGCTTCAGGCCCAGTTCTTCAACGATGGGCTCAGGTGACCGCCCCGTGTCCCACATGACGCCAAACACCTTCTTGGCTGCCGTTTGATTGATGGTGTTGGTGGCGATCATCCCGGTGAGCGCCGCCAGATCCCCTGGCCGAATCATCACGTCCGGGATGGGTTTTCCCGTTTCGTTCATCATCCTGAATAGTTCACCTGTCACCCAATTCGCCACCAATTTGGGGCTGGCATCTTCGTGCTTCGTGCGCACTGCCTCCTCGTAGTAATCGGCCACTTCCTGATCCTCGGTCAGCACGCTGGCATCGTAGCGACTCAACCCGTAGTCGGTCACAAATCGGTCTCGCTTGACATCAGGCAACTCGGGCAGGCTTTCTAGCACTTCGTCAATCCAGGCCGACTCCAATTCCAGCGCCGGCAGGTCGGGTTCAGGGAAGTAACGGTAGTCGTGAGCTTCTTCTTTGCTGCGTTGTTGACGGGTGACGCCAGCCGCCTCATCCCATCCCATCGTCACCTGGACCACAGGCTCATTCGCCTCCAGAGCCTGAGTCTGTCTTTCGATCTCGTAGGCGATGGCGGAACGCACGCTGCGGAAGGAATTCAGGTTTTTGATCTCTACCTTGGTGCCGAACTTGTCAGCGCCTGGCGGGCGCAGCGAGAGGTTCACTTCACAGCGCATCGCGCCTTTCTCCATATCGCCGCTGCTCACCCCCAGATAACGAACAATCTGGCGCAAACGTGTGACGTAAGCGTAGGCCTCCTCCGCCGAGTGCATATCGGCTTCAGATACGATCTCCATCAGGGGCACACCGGCCCGGTTGACGTCGATCAGACTGTGCTCACCCACGTGTGTCAGCTTGCCGGTATCCTCCTCCAGGTGCACCCGGCTGATCCTGACGCGCTGGGTTTGATCACCCACATCAATGTCCAGATATCCGCCAACACACAGCGGCAGCTCGTACTGCGAGATCTGGTAACCCTTGGGCAGATCGGGGTAGAAGTAGTTCTTGCGGGCAAAGAGGTTGTGAGACTGAACAGCACAGTTCAACGCCAGACCAGTCATCACAGTGTACCGAACGGCGTCTTCGTTGATGGCTGGCAGGGTCCCCGGCATGCCCAGACAGACTGGACAGACGTGAGTGTTAGGCGAGGCACCGAAGGCGTCGGCACTGCAAGCACAGAACATCTTGCTGGCGGTGTTCAACTCCACGTGGACTTCCATCCCAATGATGGGCTGGTAAAGCATCGATTGGCTCCCGGGGGATCCTCCCTGAAGTGATGGCACCGCCCATATTATACGCCCGTGTGTTCAGTGTGCCAATCTGGCGGCCGTCGGAGAACGACCCGGCGAGGGATGTGCGGCCAAGGTGGTGTCTGCAATAGGATGCCATAAGGTATGCAAGAGTCTTCTCAGGAAAGGGCGTTTCCGGACATCAGGATCGGGGAGAGGGCTATCAGAGCGCCTGACAGACGCACTGTCAGTTTACGACTTGTACCGGAAATAGGAATCGGTTATAATGTGTCCAGGCTTCGCGCGTCTGGAGGTGCAAGGCACTGGAAATGGAGAAAAAACGCTGACCGGCCTGGTTGGATCATTGATGATGTCATCTCCGATCTTCGAGCCGGTCAGGTTTGCAGGTTTCGCGGTGTCTGTACAGCAGGCCAGACTGTGGCGGGATGCTCAGAGCCATTGCTTGGCTCTGCCCTGGGAATGGAAGGGCCGGAGGCTGTGTCACGATTTGTTCATCGTGCGCAGACAACGGGTGCATACCTTGATCTTGCGCGTCCTTCCCCCTTCAACAATGGTAGCCTGCTGTATGTTGACCTTGAATTGGCGCTTGGTGTGCCGCATTGAATGGCTCACGTTATGACCAAATTGCGGTATCTTGCCGCAAATCTCGCACTTTGCCATAGGTAGGTGCCTCCACATCTCGCAGAATAGATGCGCGTAACTGTCCCAGTTGCGCTCAAGCCCGTTAGTGTACCACGTACTGCACGATCGGGCAAGTGGGCGAACCGGCATCATCCAGGCGGAGAAGCAGACAGTATGACTATACAATCCGAGTTTGGCACAATTGACATTTCCCCAGTGGCTGTGGCCAGCATTGCCAGTCAAGTCGTGCTGGACTCGTATGGCGTGGGGGGCATGGCCGCGAAGAACAGCAAGGATGGCCGGTTCGCGTTACTGGCACCCAACATCGGTCATCGGGGTG
>JAUVRU010000402.1 GCA_030597485.1 Anaerolineae bacterium | reverse complement strand
CGCCAGCAAGCTCCGTCGTTTCACCTTCGATAACGTTTTCCTTGTCCATTAGATTACCTCCTGATCTAAATACCCTAGGAATACACTGAATGGTGATATGCCCTTACCTGCAATAGTGTAACACACTTACGCACTCGTGTCAACATGGCCTCCCCCATTGAGGTTGTTGCGTTGGATGCAGTTGCAGAATGGGGGTCGTGCGTCCAGCGTGCATTGATGTGTATGTTTGAGCGAGGAAGGGTCTTCCTGACGTGAGTCCTGTCACCGCCGACCTCGGCTAGCACCTGATGGCTCAATTCACCGCTTCCTCCGATGATCAGGAGGCGAACGCTACGACTCATCGGGGATCCACCGGTCCTCAAGCGTCTCCCGTTCCAGCCGGATCAGCGCAGCCTGGGCTGCAGCCTGGGCCGCAGCCTGTTTGTTGCGCCCTGTCCCCACTCCGTAGGATTGACCGTTGATAACGGCTGCTATTGTGAATTCCCTGGCGTGGTCAGGTCCCAGTTCCTCCATCGTCCGATAGACAGGGGTGACCTGCACGTATTTCTGGCTGAGTTCTTGCAGGCGGCGCTTGGCATCCTTGTCAGCCTCGCTCACCAGGATCTCCTCGAGAGTGGGCCCAATGAGCCTGGTGATGAAGGTCCTGGATGCCTCCAATCCTTGATCCAGGCACAGGGCGCCAGCCAGGGCTTCAAAGCAGTCACACAGGATAGCTGGCCGCGTTCGCCCACCGTTGTCCTCTTCCCCTCGCCCCAGGTAGATGAATCGGTCGAGTCCGACCTGCAAGGCAAAACGGGCCAACGTTTCGGTGCGGACCACAGCGGCCCGCAGGCTGGTGAGCTGACCCTCTAGCATCTCCGGGAAATGGTGATAGAGATACTCAGCGGTCACGTAGTCGAGCACAGCGTCGCCCAAGAACTCCAGCCGTTCGTTGTCCTCCAGGGGGAAGCCTGGATTCTCATTGATGTAGGAGCGATGGGTCAGGGCACGCAGGAGCAAGGTCTTGTCGTGGAAGGCGAGGCTCAGGCCAGCCTCGGCCGCTTCCAGTTCGCTCATCGGCAATCGTCCTCCCCGGATGAAGGTGTCGGTTAGCGAACTGAGGGGGCAGCAACCATCGAGACACTCGATGCCTGCCGCGCCATCAGTTCAATGGCAGTATATCACGTGCCGCTGACTCTTGGCAAACGTCTCTTGGCAGCTGGGAGATTTCGTGCTTTAATGGGGCTTATGATCGTCACAGTTACGCTTAACCCCACGTTGGACAGGACATTCACCGTGCCCATCCTTCGACCGGGCACGGTTCACAGGGCGCGGTTGTTGCGTGAGGATTTGGGGGGCAAGGGCATCAATGTCTCGCGAGCGCTGCGCGCCCTGGACATCCCCAGCCGGCTGACCGGCTTTCTGGGGGGCAGGAGAGGTGAGGCCATGCAGAGGGACCTGGTCGTAGATGGCTTTGACGTATGCTTCATGGAGGCGGACGGCGAGACGCGTCAGAATCTCACCCTGTTTGACGAAGCGCGGGGACAATACACCAAAATCAATGAACCGGGCCCCACAGTGGATCCCCAGCAGTTAGCTGCTTTGCAGTCTCAGGTTGAGCAGATGGCCGCGGCTGGTGACTTGTGGGCATTCTGTGGCAGCCTGCCGCCCGGGGCACCTGCTGACCTCTACGCCAAGCTGGTACGCCCGGTGCAGGGGACAGGGGGACGGGCGTTCTTGGCTAGCCGTGGCCCCGCGCTTCGGGTCGGTCTTGGTGCCCGGCCTTTCGCCATCAAGCCCAACAGCGAGGAAGCGGCTGATCTGCTGGGGTACTCCCTCGACAGCGATGAGGATCACTGCCGGGCTGTTCGACGTCTGCGGGCTGAGGGGGCACAGCTGGTAGCTTTGTCACGCGGGGCACACGGACTGGTGCTGGCAATGGAGGGAGAGGTCCTTATGGCCACCCCTCCGCCTGTCACCGCCCGCAGCCCGGTGGGCGCTGGCGATGCCAGTCTGGCCGGCCTGCTGTGGGCCATTGGCGACGAATGCAGCCCGGCCGAAACCGCGGCTCGGGCGGTCGCCTGTGGCACTGCCACTGCCATGCAAGAGGGAACGGCGGTGGGGGACCGGGCGCTGGTTGAACAACTGCTGGGCCAGGTTACGGTTTCACCAGTCTGATGGGTTTGGCAGCGTTATCTCTTGGGCATAAGCAATCAGTCTCAAAGTAAGGGCTCTGGCTGAAGGCTGACCGCTGACCGGTAACTGCTGGTCGCTGTTGGCTCATCTTTGCCACTGTGGGTCGGTGTGCAAGGCCTGATATCGTTCGCGGACCAGCCCGGCCAGAGGTTCGTCCGGTTGGATATCGCACACGCTTTGCAGTACCTGGTCCAACCCCCGTTCCGCCAGGTCGGCCTGCAACTCCACCGCGTGGGGATCGTCCTGATTGTCATAGGCCAGGGCGGACGCAATGCCCCAGGACAGGCCCTGGGGCACGATGGCGTGTTTCTGAGCCAGGCGAGCGGCGCCCACCAGACGATCCCCTGGGGCCAGCTTGCGCATCGGGTCGCGGGCCAGCCGGCTGATGGGATCGCCCAGGGCTCGATTGGCAAACCGGTCCAGCAAGCATTGCACGTGTTCTGCCATAGCCACGGGGTCGAGACCATGTTCAGCCATTAGGGACCGGCCCGATTCGTTGAGAGCCTGGTGCAGCAGACCACATATCGCTGGGTCGGACAATGCTTCGAAGCCGTACGTGTAGCCCCGCCGATAGCCCATGTACCCCAACATCGCGTGCCCCGCGTTGTGGATATACAGCTTGCGTTCCACGTAGGCGGTGAACGGAGACACCGGATGCATGCCGACGATGTCGGGGACCGGGCCCACGAATGCGTCTTGATCCACTGGCAGCACCTTGTAGGGTTCGGCCACAATCAAGGTTGGGTCGGCCGCTCTCTGCTCCGGGGTAGGCACCGGTGACATACGGGCAATGACAGCGGACACGAATCCGACCCGTTCCCCTACCAATGCTTTCGCCCTATCTGGCAGCCCATCTTCGACGTAGCTGCGCAGCAGGTCGGGTGCGTCGTGCAGGTTCTCGCAGAGAATGACGTTCAGCGGCCTGTCCTGGGCGGCCCGCCATCGCCGGTCCAGGCCAGCAGCGATGGGCTTGGCGATGGCAGAGAGTGCTCTGGCACCCACCGCGGTGGCCATGAGATTGGCCCTGGCCACCTCCCGGGCTACCCCCTCGATGTCCATTCCGTTGATAGCGTCCACCGGGCCGATGGTCAGGTCTTCGGTCTTCTGGATGCCGGTCAGACGCAGGGTGTAGCTGCCTCGGGTGGACAGTGCCTCGATGAGCGGCTCGTCAACGTCCACGAAGACGACGTGGTAACCTGTCTCGCTGAAGAGTTGGCCCAGGAATCCTCGTCCTACGCTGCCGGCGCCGAAGATGACGGCTGTTGGCTGTTCTTGCATG
>JAUVRU010000308.1 GCA_030597485.1 Anaerolineae bacterium | reverse complement strand
GAGTGTCCATCGACGCCATTCGTTGCTGCAAACTGGCTCTCGATCGGGGCCAGGGCGGCGTGCTGCATTCCCCGTCATCCTATTTCATGAAGCACCCTCCCAAACAATACCCGGACGACGAGGCATATCGCATGGTGGAAGCGTTCATCCGAGGCGAACGGGACGACTGAACTCCGGAATGCCCGGCCATTGTTGCGCCCGTGAGCAGCAGGGTGGCAGCCAGTCACCCTTCCGTGCGCCGGGGAGGCAGGGTCTGTCTGGGCCATGCCTCCTTTGTCATTTCTGGGTCTTGGTGCCGGAAGTTGAGCATACATGATCCCTGGCGGCCGGTCGGACTTGACGGCGAGGGTCTCTCGTGGCATAGTTGCGTGATGACGGACCTGTGGGCTGTTGAGGACTGATGGAGAGTAGCGTGCTCGAGAATCCCCGGATCCTGGTTGTGGATGATGACCCTGACTTGGTGCGTCTGCTGCAGTATGCGCTGGCCAAGCGTGGCTATCAGGTAGAGCAGGCCCTGACCGGCAAAGAGGGTTTGGAGATGGCGCAGACGCTCCATCCGCACATCGTCATCACTGACCTGATGATGCCCGGCATGGATGGGACAGCGCTTTGCAAGGAACTCAAGGCCAACCCTGATCTCCATCCAGTATACGTCATCATGCTGACCGCCAAAGGAGAGACGGACAGTCACATCAGCAGCCTGCAGCTCGGCGCTGACGATTACGTGGTGAAACCAGCTGAGCTTCGTGAGCTGCACGCCCGCATTGAGGTGGGCTTGCGCTGGATCGAATCTCAGTCGCAACTTGAGAAGATGGCAACCAGCGACAGCCTGACCGGCCTCCCCAATCGCTACCTGTTGGACCAGGTGCTGGCGCGCGAGATGGCGTCCGCGCTGAACGAACACACTCCCTTGAGCCTGATCTTTCTGGACCTGGACGAGTTCAAGCAGGTCAATGACACCTATGGCCACGCCGTTGGCGACCATGCGTTGCAGCAGCTGGCAGGGATCATCCGCGACCAGGTACGGGCCACGGACATCCCAGCCCGGTACGGGGGGGAGGAGTTCGTGATCGTGCTGCCGGGAATAGCCCAGGATCTGGCGCTGAAGGTTGCCGGGCGTCTTCGGGCAACCATCGCCACCGAGCTGTGGCCAGCAGTAGTCAGGTCTCTGGCTGCTGCGTCGGTTGAGGCGATGCTGGGCCCCGAGGGAGAATTGACAGCCAGCTTAGGGGTTGTCTCACTTCCAGAATCAATGGCGCGCACGCCGGCTGATCTGCTGCGGGCGGCAGACTCAGCCAGCTATCAGGCTAAGGAATTGGGCCGGAATCGGGTATGTCTGTTTCGGGGCGCACATCAGGAGCGGGAGAACGCGCCCTCCTTCCGAGAGGACGCAGGCGAGACAGTGGACTTTGAGATCGCCCGTCTGTATGCTGTCGCCGAACGATTCGGCCCCGGTGGTTCCCCGCGTGATCTCGATCTGCTCAGCCACCTAATGGTGATCCTGAACGCACAGGCAGCGGGCTGGGTGCGGTGTCTGAGCGATGACGGGGGACATCGCGTGGTTGAGACGGGTGTCTTGCCAGGCGTGGCCGAACGTGTCAGTCACCGTCTGCCCTGGGGCGAGCTATCTCTGCCGGCTGACCTGCTGACTCAGCCCTTGCCCATGGTGCCGATCGACAATGTGAACCTTACAGGACTGAAGCGGCCGCTGCTGGTGGCGGTAGCCGTGCCCGCTACCGACTCGCGAGGGCTGTTGATGGGTGGCATTTGGGTGGCCTGGGACCGAAAGGTGACTCTCAAACCCACCTGCAGGTTCATCCTGAGCCTGTTGGCGGGTCACCTGGGACTTGAGCTGGAGGCCGAGAGCTTCCGGTCCGGGGGCACAACGAAAGGCGCAGCCTGACTGAACCCGACCGCGCTTTCCTGACGAGTGGGACAATAGCAAGGGAGTGGAGTCGGCCCCCTATCCGATGATGGTGCGGCTCTGCTCTTGCATGTATAGCGCCAGCGTGTACAGCCCGCCAATCCCTTTGCCGGAGGAGCCACTTCCCTTCCGGCCGCCGAAGGCCTGCACCCCGGGCCAGGCACCGGTGGTAGCGCCAGCTGCCCGGTTGACGTAGGTGGTGCCGGCCTGGATGTTCTCAAGGAACCACTCGATCTCCCCTTGATCTTCGCCGAAGAAGCCGGCGGTGAGCCCGTAGATGGTGTCGTTGGCCTTCCCCATCGCCTCTTCCAGGGTTCTGACGGGGGCCAGGTGCAGGATGGGGACAAACAACTCTGTCTTGACCAGTTCGTGATCCTCCGGCAAGCCCTCCACGATGGCCGGCTCGACGAAATAGCCGTGTGCCATCGGGCCGTCGGTGAGCACATTGCCGCCTATCAGCACTGTGCCGTCCGCCCTGGCTTGTTCAACGTACGTCTGGTATTTGTGGTAGGCATCCTTGCTGGTGACCGTGCCCATGAAGACATCGCGCCGGGTGGGATCGCCCACACGGATGGCGTCGGTCATCTCCACCAACCTGGCCTTGAACGCTTCGTATACTCCCTCTTGCACGTAGACACGAGAACATGCGGAGCATTTCTGCCCGCTCAGGCCAAAGGCGGCTCGCATCACCCCAGAAGCAGCCTTGACCACGTCGGCTGTGTCGGAGACGATGGTGGGGTTCTTGCCGCCCATCTCGACGACAGTGGGGCGCGGGTAGACGCTGCCGGCCGCCGTTCGGTACAGCTTCATGCCCACATCGTACGAGCCGGTGAAGGTACAGCCGCTTATGTGAGGGTTGTCCAGCAGCTCCTGGCCGACTTCGCCCCCCGGCCCGGTCACGTGGTTGTACACGCCCGGTGGCAGCCCTGCCTGCGAGAAGAGTTGGGCCATCTTCCAGGCGGTGTACGGGGTGTCGGATGACCCCTTGGAGACCACTGTGTTCCCGGTGACGAGGGCGGCGGCGATGGGTGCTGCCGACAGCGCCATTGGGTAATTGAAGGGGGAGATCACTGCCCACACACCGTAGGGCTGCAACACGCTGAAGTTGCGTTCCTTGGGGTCATCCGGGTTCATCTTGCCCAGCTCATTCACGAAGCCGTTGTTCTTCTCCATCGAATTGGCGTAGTACCGCAGCAGGTCGGCGGTTTCCTCTACCTCGCCCAGTGCTTCCAGACGGCTCTTGCCCACCTCGTAGATCATCAGAGCACTCAGCGCCAGGCTGTTTTCGCTGATGGCCTCGGCAATGGCACGGAGCGTTGCTACCCGTTCTTGCCAGGGAGTGCGGCGCCAGTCGGTGAAAGCTGTCCTGGCAGCGGTGATAGCCGCCCTGGCGTGCTCCCTGGTGCCCTTCTGAGCGGTGCACAGGCACAGCTTGGTGTTGATGGGGCTGTGCTTCTCGAGTTTCCGGTCGGCGTATGTCTCTTCGCCGTTGATGAACATAGGGACTTCAACGCCCATCCAGTCAGCTTCCACCTGACTGATGGCGTCGTCGAATGCCGACTGCAGCTCCTCATTGTTGGCTGACATAGTGGCATATGTGACTTTGAATCGTTGCGTCATGGTACCACCTCCCTATCTGTGTAGTAAGCGAGGGCGGATCTCGGGTAACATTCGCCTGGTGCCTTCAGCGGGGCATGAGGGTGCGTGGCCTTCATCGTATCACGTGGTGGAAGCCCTGTCAAGGTTGGTGCCGCTTTTGTATCACGGGCCATTGACAAATCTGGCGAGGTCAATTATACTTGGGTTGGGTGAACTTGACATAGGACTGAGAGCCTGTTGGCGAGCAGGAGGTATGGCAATGGCAATCGAGTACCCGGACATCGTCAGCGAATACATGGATGCCGGCGCGCGGTACGAATGTGACGGGGTGCAAGTCGTTCCTTCTCTGGAACCTCCCCGGGTCCCCATCGGAGGGTACACGCTCCTGGTTTTACTGTTTCAGAGCGGGGTGGACGTGCCGGTGGACGTGATCGTGGAGCCGGCCTTCCCCACCACCGGTCGCCGGCGGGGCTCGCCCATGCTGGAGATAGGCGAGCGGGAGATGGGCACCCGGCTGGAGCCGGCACAGG